>JAAFHL010000462.1 GCA_013298365.1 Bacteroidota bacterium
TTTAAATACACCATAATGATATACAACGAACATTTATTTTTACAAGCGATAAGCCTTTCTTTTCAAAAATATAAAGAACATGGCGCAAGAAGTACTGAAAAGCTAAAACCTTTACATTTGGCAGTCGCTGATTTGCTTAAAGAGATTTGGCATGAAAGCAATTTTGAGCTGCATTATTTGGGAACAGGCTCAAAAGAAAAAACGGTGGAAGGAAAATATCACCCCAAAGATATTGATATTTGCGTAACAGATGAAGGAAAACCTATCTTTTGTTTGGGCATAAAGTTTATAACCTCAAATTATAAGCAAAATGCGAATAACTACTTTGAAAATATGATGGGAGAAACTGCTAATATCCAAGCAATGAAGGATTTGCATTATGCTCAACTGATTATTATGCGCCAAAAAATGCCGTATTATGGGATAAATAAGTTAGAGATTCCCGAAAAGATAGAAGTTATAGACGAAAAAGACTTGAATAAATACTTAAAATTGTCTTTTGATGCCCCACAAGCGCACATACCTCATTTTTTAGGAATATTTTTGGTAGATATTAACGAACAAAACTATCTTACTACAAGTTGCAACTTGCCGCAAGAATTTGGAAAAGAGTTTGCTGATTTATTAGATAGCAAACTCTCATTAGCTACTTTTTTCAAGGAAATAGGAAACTATAAACGGTATTTTATTTATACAAAATTGCAAGAGAATATACAAGAGGCGGAAGATTAAAATACACCTATCTACACGCTTAAGAAAAAAACATACACGCTTGAGACTTTAGCTTAGAATGTGATAAACTTTAGTAATAACTTGCGCAGGTTATCAATTTTACCACATTTTAACTAATTTTATTATGAAGCACAATCTGCAAATTACTCAAGAACAAATTGAGAAATTAAAAAATGCCTATATTTTATACGGCTTTTGTTATGGCGATCACAAAAGCGAATGGGATATAGATAGGTTAAATGACATCATAGACAACGCTCGAACTTTTATAAGTGTAATCATGCCTGTTTTAGCAAAGAGTGGGATAGATGTAAAAGCATGGAGGAAACAAATTAGGGATGACATTCGCAAAGAAAGAAAAGGTGGTTATAATTGGTGATTTTTAAATTTTGTTTACATAAAATAAAGATTTAGTTTTGCAGCCTAAATCTTTATTTTATGCCTAAATTATTTTCATCTTCAAATAAAAAATTTCTCAAACAAATTAATAAGTCAGAAATAGCTTTAAATAAATTTATCTGCGATAACTGGAACGATTTATTTCCTAAATTGACCTTTATATCAAGCGAATTTCCCCTAAAAGGAAATGTAAGAAGTATTGGAACAAGTGGCAGAATAGATATTTTAGCCTATAATCCTAATAGTAAGCGTTTTGTTATTTTTGAAATAAAAAAAGATTATGACAAAAATATAACAGACCAAGCGGCTGATTACAGAGATTATGTACAAGATAATTTTTCTGATGTATATCTCAATGCAACGCAAAGATATGACATTGCTCTGCCTAAGTTTACAGAAATCGCTAATAATCAAGTTGAAATTGTATTATTAGCTAAAAAATTTAATATCAATCAAATTGAGAGGGTAAAAAAACAAAAAGAAAATACTGTTACACTTATCAAATATTTTTGGTTTGAAGAAGACCTGATTTTTATTGACTATGTAAATAATGACCCTGATGAAGAAAAAATAGAAAGTACAAACACTAAAAAAGTACAGCAGATTGGCTTAATTGTAGCACAAGACCCTGATTTATATGAAATAGACCGTTTTTTCCACCTAAAACCTGCTTCAAAAGATGTTTTTATATACTTTTATGACTTTTTAAAAACAAAAGGAGAGGTTACCATAGAACCTCAACAAACCGTTATGAAAGTGCGGCAAAAAGAAACTACTTTTTCTGTTATAGGTTCTGGCGGAAAAGGTCCCATGAAAAAAGTACTTCAAATCAATACAAATATTGACGTTTTTGAATTGAAAAATGTCGCTTTTGAAGATAGAGTAAGACCTAATCAAAAGAAAAAAGGAAGTCTTGGCTCAGAACGCTTTGAAGTTTATTTTAAAGATATTGATGATATGAAACAATTTATTCAATATGTCGTGGATAAATTTTAGTTTAAAGATATAGCCTACAACAAAAAACTCATAGAACAATTTGAAGTAGAAATTTAACAACACAATGAAAAACACATTCTTATATATCTTCTTAGGCTTTGTTGTTTTTGCGCAAGCGCAAACACTGCCAAATTTCCCGCAACGCTTTCAGCAGCAGATAGATGCGAGTTGCAAACAGCCGTTTACTTATGAGAAATCGCTGCATGATTTGAAAAACACAAGTGCGAAGGCAGAAAGTCAGACCTTTTTGCTTGATGAAAGCAAAAAAGATATGCTAACAGCGGAATTAGCGTATAGTTTTGAGTTTGATGCGTCTGACATCAAAAGAAAAGGCGATTATACACAAACAAATGTGAAAGATACGCTCATTTTTACCCGTATTCCTACGGCAAATACGGAGCTGCGAAAGCAAAAAATCTTGTATCAACAACAAAAAATTCGCTTTGTAGAGTCGCTTATTTTGAAGGAATATTGGCTTTACACAATGGAAATGCACATTCTTGTGTATTTTGATGCAAAAGGGCAGTATTCACATCACTTTTTGCGCATGTATAGCAAAATAAAGGGGCTTGATGCCTTTGATACTTATATTCTTGGAAAGAAAAAATAGGTTGTTTTAAGGCATGATTTCACGCACATTGCGTATTACTTTTGTCGTACTGCGATTCTGCAGAATCGCAGCAACTAAGACCAAAAAGCCTTTCTTTGTTATCGGCGATTCTGGAGAATTACCGATACAGAACGCCATTTGCAAGTTACATTAAACACGCAATTTTTCAGCTATTAGTTATTGAGCCAGTGAAACCTTACCCGCATTTACCAAAAGCCGAATGGCTAATTTATCTAACTCCTCGCTACTTTGATTGGAAAGCACTACAATCCCAACCTTCTGATTAGGCAATATCCCAATATAACTGCTAAAGCCGCCTGTGCCGCCATTATGCCACACAATATCCCCTAAACCAAATAGCTTCCCACTGTAACTGTCTATGTTCCAACCTTTTCCAATCCCTCCCATAGACGCGTCAAAGACTTTGTTATGTGTTTCTTTGAAAGCTGCATACAAACTATTTTCTTGCATGTTTGCTTTGAGAAAAGTCGTCATGTCGTTGATGTCGGAGCGAATAGCACCTGCGGCATAGATAATGGGAAAATCCCAATGACAAGTCTTATTTCTTTCCTCATCATAGCCTGTGGCAAACTTTACACTGTCTTTCACCGACAAACTTGTGTGTTGCATCTTTAACGGCACGCATATTTCTGTTTGCAATAGCGATTCATAGCTTTTACCCGTTTTTAGTTCCAAAATATTTCCTAATAGCGCATTTCCCATATTTGAATACACAAAATCTTTGGGATTAGGTTTCTTTTTATCATTAGCCTGTTTGATATAATCCCAAAAATCCTGGGTTGTCAAATCCTTATACGGATTACACTCATCATTCATTTTGTCAAGCAGAGCCTGTGGCAATCGTGGATAACCCGATGTATGCGTTGCAAGATGCAGCAAATTTGTACCATCATCTAATTGACTTTGATACATAGTTGGTAAATTTTGATGTACCGTAGATTTCCAATCAATCAGCCCCTTTCTTGCCAAGATTTCTGCTATTTCCGTAGTAAAAACCTTAGATATTGAGCCTATTTCAAAAATTGTGGAAGTGTCTATGGGGATTTGTTCTGTTAAAAAAGCAAATCCATAACATACTTTATATACTTTTTCGCCTTGAACTACGCCTATTGCCAAACCTACGCCCTTTTTTTCTGCCAAAAAACGCTTAGTTGTTTGTTCTATTTTTGCTGCTAAATCGTGTGTATCCTTTATACTCCTTGATTTGTAATAAAAATATCCTACAAAAGATAATGCGCTGACAACAATGAAAATACCAAAGATAAGTAAGCCTTTTAACATATTGTATAATGCTTATGATTGAGTAATTATGCAAAAATTAGTATAAAAACAACCCAAAACATTACAATAAGGAACGAGAGAAAAATAAGTTACTAAATATTTGCTTTAGCCCGTACTTGACC
>JAAFHL010000463.1 GCA_013298365.1 Bacteroidota bacterium
AACAGGATTTGGGTAGAGATTTTGCAAAGAAATTTTGTCTGTAATGGGCGTAGCTTCCGAAATAGCCACATTTGTTGCTGTATTATCTACTTTGCTATAATACATTTTAGGCGTTGTGCCATTTCTTCCATCAGCCCAAACAATATGCGTATTATCTCCTTGACTGACCGAATTCATATAGTCGCCAAAGAATTTGCCAGGCGTGAAACCTGAACCTGGAGGGAAATCTGTAAAATCGGTTGGGTCAGTCGTGATTTGCACTGCAGGAGTCCAAGTTGCGCCATTGTCATTGGAAAAAGACGCTACATAATGACAGGTTTTAATATCTTGCGAAAGATTGTACCAAGAAACGGTAACTCTGCCATTTTCGTTCACAGCTACCGTAGGCATCATCTGTTTTGCCAAAGCATTGGTAATATTGGCAAGTTCATACACAGCGTCCCACGTTGCGCCATTGTCGGGTGAATGTCTCAAATAGCCTTTTAAGCCTTGATTATCAGCAGAATCACACCATACCACATACACATTTGAATTGTAAACTGCCAAACTTACGGCTGCATTTGCTCTGTCATGTGGTTTGCCTGCTGTCCAAAGATTTTTGCCATTTGCTGCTACAATGTGCTTCGTAAATGTGAGTCCGCCATCTTGCGAAATGGCATGATTGACGCTCATATCCACCAAATCAGCGTAGGTAACATGGACATATCCCATTTTATCTACTACTAAATTGGAAAGTTGCGCATTTTCGGTATTCGGAATGGGCAAATTGAGGTAGGCAAAACTATCTGCCGCAGCTTCTTTATATTTCACCACCATGCCATTGCCTGCAAGGGTTGTTGTCGCATTTGGAAAAAACACACAAGATGTATATAACCTACCATCATGCACTCCGCCACTTCTATCCACAGACATCCATTGACGGTCAAATACGCCATCGAAACTATTGCCTGTTGCACCTGTAAAAAGATTTAGGTCGCCACGCCCAATAAAGTGATTGGGGGTAGCCTGAAAAGTAGCCCCGCCATCGGTAGAATATGCCCAACTCATTGCCATATTGCCCGCAAAAGTAGGGGAAAGCGTGAGATAAATCCAAGAAAAATATAGTTTTCCATTGGCATCAAAGGCAAAAATAGGGTCTCCGCCACCTGCTATCTGCTCGCCAGGATAGTCTGCCGTAGAAATAGTTGCGCAATCAAAAACGCTTTTTGTCCAAGTATTTCCGCCATCATTGCTGTAATAAATGGGAAAAGTAAGCACATTTGTAGCATTGCCATCATTGTTCATGTAGCTCACAACCAAGTTGTTAGGGTTCGTAGGATTGACCATAATAAAAGCCTCCCCTTCTTCTTCTGCCCCTGTTGTGATAGAAATTTGGGTGTCAGTACCTTGTACTTTGTTCGCTGCTGTTGTTTCGCCTGCCTGATATGTGGCATTTTTGTAGCGCAATTTTTCTTGCAGGATACGCTGAATATGGCGTTGTGCAGGTGTCATGTTTTGGGCAAACATAGCAAGCTGCCCAAACAAGAGGAGAAATGCGAGAATGTGTTTGTTCATGGTATAAAATATGTAAGTAGTTGAAAGTTAAAAGTGGAGGGTTGAAAGTTAGAATAAGTACTTGATAAGCGTTTATTTAAACATGAATTATCTTGTTAGTTTTTTGCAACTCATATTTAAGAAAAAAATGTGAGACATGTAAACAATTATTCGCCAGCTTCCATTAAAGCCAGCACAGCAAAGCTCCCAAGCCAATGGTCGCCACTATAATTGCCATCTTTCAATCTATGCAAAGAATGACGTATATGACTGTCTGCCAATAATTTAAGGTGAGCATAACGTGAATCCATTTTAGCAATTCGATATAAACACCAAGCTCTGCTAAAATTCAAACCATCTAAATGCGCCAACTTCCCATCGGTTCTGTCTATCACATCTCCATGTCTTAGGTCAAAATCGGGCTTGCTAAGTTGCGGTAAAAAGTGCGACACCCAATTCAAAAAATCGTCTTTGGCTAAGACTCTGCTCATCAGATTTGCTTCTTCGAGGCAAGACGACAAAAAATCATATCCACTGGGTTCCCAAGCCAAAGGCGCATTTTCATCTTTCAAAAATAGGTCTTTTGCTGTTTTGACAATCACTTTTTTGAGCGCATCATCGCCCATTGCTACTGCATAATCGTAGGCAAAACTCAACCCAAATGCGGTATTTGTATGCTCACCACTTCGGATAGGATAGACAAGTTTTGGCAAAAAAGTTTGATATTCCAAGGAAATATAGGCAGCAAGCGGCTTTAAATGTGTGTACAAAGCCTGTGCTTCGGGGCTTTGTGATTCCTTTGCTTCTTGGGTAAGTTTCAAAAACCAAGCCCAACCATACGTCCTTTCAAAACCTTTTTCACTTTTTCGTTGAAAATATGCCAATTCTTTTGCCATGTTTTCGGGCGTTATATTGTGAGAAAGAAGCTGCATAACTTTCTCATTTTGAGTAAGTTTAGGAAATTTATTTCGCAAAGCCAACATCATCCAATGTCCATGCACACTCGAATGCCAATCGTAGCAGCCATAAAAAGCAGGGTGCAACTTGGCTGGCGTACCCATTTCACTTGCACTGTCCAAAGACTGGTTTAGCTTGTTGGGAAATTCTTTGTTTACACATGAAATCGGCATTTCTATGAGTTTCATGGCGATTGTGTCCGACAAAAGTCGAAAATTGTAATCTTTGTACATATCTTTTTTATTTTGACAAGCACAAAGAAAAAGCAGCGAAAAGAAAAATATTTTTTGCATATTTAAGATTGTCTTTTTTTGGGTCCCCACCAAAAACCGAGATAAAGCTCGCCACTTTCGCACAAACTTAGGTGTTCACGATAAGGGCTATAATGGTTGATACAAGCATAGATATGACTGTTTAGCAAGCAGATAAAAAGAATAATAAGTTGTTTCATTGTAAAAAATTTAGTTTACAAATATAAGATTTATTTATAAGTGTATATCAAAAATAAGGGAGTTCTCATAAAAATGGGGTACATTTTTTGAATAAGCTAGTCTATTGTATGATTTAGGTTACACCTGCATCACAGCCATCGTTATTCTGCTTTCGCATACCAATTTCCCCTCCTCATCTCGAATTTCGATGCGCCAAATTTGAATCCTTTTCCCAAGATTCACAGGTATGGTTTTGCCATATACATAGCCATTTCGCACCGAGCGAATGTGATTTGCGTTAATTTCCAAGCCCAAGGCATATTCTTTTGTAGGGTCTAAACACAAATTTGCGGCACAACTCCCCAAGGTTTCTGCCAAAGCCACAGATGCGCCGCCATGTAGCAGCCCCAAAGGTTGTTGTGTGCGTTCATCTACGGGCATTTTGGCAACTATAAAATCTTCGCCTATTTCGGTAAATTCCATCGCCAAATGTTTCATCATATTGACTATGCCAAATTCGTTTAATTGTGCCAAACTAATGGGCGTTTTCCAAATCATATTTTTTGTTGTAAAAAATTTGCCTACAAATGTGCGAAAAAATCGGCTAAAATAGACAAGAATAGAATAAACCTATCAAAATATACAGATTCTCGTTATCTTTGCCCCAAAATGTTTATCTTCTCACAGAATTACAAAGGCAAGCAACCCGTTTATTTGTGATTCGTAACTCGTTTATAACTTATGTGGTACAACAACATCTTGGAAACTATTGGCAATACGCCGATTGTAAAACTTAATCATGTAGCAGCAAATATCAAAGGAACTGTCCTTGTCAAAGTAGAATATTTTAATCCTGGGCAAAGTGTGAAAGACCGTATGGCGGTCAAAATGCTGGAAGATGCGGAGCGTGCAGGGAAAATCAAGCCTGGTGGCACAATTATCGAAAGTACTTCGGGCAATACAGGCATGGGCTTGGCACTTGCGGCGGCGGTAAAGGGCTATCGTTGTATTTTTACCATGGCAGACAAGCAGTCTAAGGAAAAAATAGACATTTTGCGTGCCGTAGGTGCAGAAGTAATTGTTTGTCCCACAAATGTGGAGGCAGAAGACCCTCGTTCTTATTATTCGACTGCTCGCCGTTTGGAACAAGAAATTCCCAATTCTATTTGGATGAATCAATATGACAATATGAGCAATACTGCTGCACATATTGAGAGTACAGG
>JAAFHL010000469.1 GCA_013298365.1 Bacteroidota bacterium
TGGTGGAAAGGTTTTTGCGAAATGAAATGAAGCTAAAACTTTTCCACCAAATTTTGCTTTACACACAGATTGTCAAGTCCTACTTTTCACGAGTGGCTGTGAACGATGACATGAGCGCAGGCGGGGCGGTGGTTTGGCTTTGCGCTTAGATTCGCCCCGCTTGACGCTCATGAACCTGTTATTCGCCTTTTTTTCTTTTTTTTAACAAGAATTGCTTCCGTTTTATCCGCTAACAAGCCCTACTTTTCAGTTCTATTTTGGAAGATTCGCAAAAATATTATTTTTTAGCTTTTCTGCCAAATTTTTATTTTCGATTTGCGCCAAACGTTTTGTAGATTCTTGATGGTCAGAATTTCCAGCACAAATGTTCATACGAATTTCAAATAATCTACTTCCTCTATCAGAATTTGTTTTTCTGATTCACTAACTATCTCTGCTAATTTATGTTTAGATTTTACGCCGATTTGCAAAATATCAAGCCACTTTGGGTCTTTTAAAATTGCTTCGTGATTGTAATCTTCATTTTTGGGTGAATCATATTTGTCAAGTGCTTCGTGCCAGGCTTTAATGATTTCAAGCTCTTCACTTGTTACCCAACCTTTGTCAAATTGATACTTATAATTGTCGTCAATGACTAAGTCATCAAAATAACAACACATAAACTCTACAAATGACCAATGTGGATTTGTATGTGTACGATTTAACCATGACTTTTTTTGAAGGTCAAAAGAAGTCAATTCATTGATACTATAAAGCCACCTTTTTCTCCATTCATCTTTGTCATTGTTTGTCATAAAATTCTGTCTGTCGTCTTTTTAAAATGAATCTTAACTTACAAGTTTTTGATTTATCCCAAACTTTTAAGTTTTCGTTATTTGCATTCTGTTAAAAATTGTTGTTGTGAAAATTTCGTCTTTTTGCTAAATTTGTGGAAAAGGTTTTTGCGAAACAACGTGAAGCGAAAACTTTTTCCACAAATTTAGCTTTACACACAGTTTAACAAACACTACTTTTTTACCAGTGGCGAATAACGACAAAATTGACGCTGTGCCTTTTGAGCGTTGGCTTTGAGTTTCGGATAAAAGGCATTGGCGGCAATGAATATGTTCTGCGATTTTTTTCATTTTATTAAACCGCCTAATAAAATATTTAATTTTTTAGGCTGATTTATTTGAATACAAAGTTTATTCGCTTCTTTCGCACTAATCTCCCCTTTATCAATTAATTCTACAAGCTCAGGACAATCACCAAAATTTGATGCAATTGACATAAGGTTTTGCGCTCCTACTTTAGTTTTATCTCGCACCTCTTTTTTAAACTTATCAATTGATAACGAATTACTTATATAGCCACAAACCACAGATACACCAGCCTGTTTTATTAATTTGATTGTATTTAATACCTCATTAGCTTTATCATACTCACCATCAGAAATGATTAACAATATTTTTCTGCAATCCGCGAACTCTCTATTATTAAATCGCAAAGTTGCCATATTTATAGCCTCATACATAGGAGTGCCACCAAACATATATTCTTCAGAATAAATGTCCTTTTCTGTTGTATCTGGTAAAATATTCGTCAATTCACTAATAGGTCTTATTACCTCTCTCTTTGTTGATACTTGAACCCAAGAATATAGCATTTCTTTAGAAACTGTTTCAAATGTATCATGGAATATCCCAAATACAATATCCTCTACAAATGGTTTAAGTTTTGCCCAACCAATATTTTTTATGGTATATTCCGTTTTCGTTTTAACCTCAAAAATATTAAGCATGGATAAAAAACTGAATTTTAAAGTCCAAAAATCTAATTTATTTTTATTCCAAATATCCATAAACTCGCTTGATATATCCTTTTTTATCTCATTGTATATGCTTTCTGATAAACGAATTAATTGATTTTTATCAAAGTTTTCAAGTATTATTTCAATATTAAATCCAAGTCCATTCCTTTCTAACATTTGAGTAATTTCATACTTTGCAAAATTCTGTATTCTTTCATGTATAAGTTTTTTATACTTTTCACTAAATTGATTAAAAATATCATTCGCTTTCCGTTCAACTTCGTTAGAATATTTTGAACTCAATCTTTTTGCTTGTATTCTCAATACAGTTTCACTGATAGGGATTCCTAAAAAATAGAATATCTTGCCTATTGTATTACGAAAAACAGCATTTGCATTCTCAATATAATTATGTAAATTTACCCTAAATGAACGAACTAATTCATTTTCTATGTATTCACTAAGTTTTTTTGCAGCTTGTTCATCTACTTCTATACCTTCTAATAAGTTTTTAGCACTACTATTCCAGTAGGAATGTATTTGTTTTTTTATTTTATCTAATTTGTATTTGCTTGGTATTAACTCGCTTAGAGCCAAAATATCACAAATAATTCCTATCAAAATAGTATTTGTCTTATCATTCAAAATTTTTTCTTCACCATCACTTAGTTCAGCAGAAATTAATTTGAGGCTTAATCTAAATCCTATTCCTAAACAAAAAAGCTTAATGTCTTTCTTTAATGAGTTATCATGAATTGCGTTAATTCGGACTATTTCTTCATTTAGCGCATTTTTTACAGCCTCAATCTTTGTTTGTTTTATTTCCCAACTATTCCCCCAATTTTTACGCATTGAAGCCGAAACATCAATAACAATCCCTAATAATGTATTTTCCATTTTAACTATCTGTTTGAAGTGGTTTAAATATTAAGTCTATCAAGTCATTAATCATTTCTGTTTGATTGATTTGAAAAAATAATTTAGGATTTTGAGGAACAAGCCAATCGTTCTCTTTTGCAATAGTTAATATTTCGGAATAAAAATGACTCTTTGTTTCAAACGAAGATGATAGTTCAAAAAGTAAATTATATTCTTTTTTCCACGTTTTTTCAGCATTACCGTATAATTTGTATTTTTCAATAATATCATCCTCATCTACGACTATACAAGCAATTTGAACATTAAGAGATTTTATCTCATCTACAATTCGCTTTAAATCAATTTCTGTTGTATTATCAAACCTACCATTAGAAATAATTAGCAATAGCGGATATTTTGAATAAGGCTTTTTTAGCAAATCAGTTTTGTATCTTTCGCATATCTCTACTAATCCTTCATATAAATTAGAATCTCCACTACCAATATCGTATAATTGCTTATTTAGACTATTTTCATAAATTGTCCAATATTTATTGAGAATGGATAGATTAGGTGTATATGGAACAGATTGTGTTAGAGCTGTTTCTGCAAATAAATCCCTTATAGGGCTATCTGAAATCAGTGATGGGTCATTTTTTTTGCTACCTATTCCTAAACGATTTAGTAATTCATAAGTTTTTTTCCTTGTCCCACCTAAACCATATCCAA
Organism: Bacteroidota bacterium; assembly: GCA_013298365.1. Lineage (GTDB taxonomy): Bacteria > Bacteroidota > Bacteroidia > J057 > J057 > JAAFHL01. The sequence continues at coordinate 3,377 of JAAFHL010000469.1, forward strand.
ACATAAATAACTGAAATTTATTCAATACTTCTTTTGAATCTGCCGCTTTACAAAATGTAGAAATTTTGAATACGATGTATTTTGCTAATTCATCAAATTTTAATGGTTTAGATAAGTTATTCATTGTTTCTAAAACCATTGACTTTGATAAATCGAATAAAAGGCCTACTAATAATGGTGAAGCTACATTAATTTCCTCACTTCTCTCTTCTAAATCAGAACTAAATTTCATTCTTTGAGGTTTTCCAAAGAATTGAGGATAATATTTTTGAGCGATTTGGGTATGTTCTGCAAGTAAGGAGATAATATCTTCCCAAAATATAATATTTACTTCAAAACCACCATTTTTAACTTCTTCCACGCTTAATGTATCTATAATATCTTGTATCTTAGTATCTCTGGCTAAAGTAGTTGCAAATATAAATCTGCCTATTTTATGAGAAAAACTTTTTGCCTGCCCTATTTCTTTCACTATTTCAGCTTTTGTGAGTTTATCTTTCCTAGCTTTACATTGAATAGCAAAGGTATTTGTTTTTTTTAATGGATGCCCAAGCAAATAAACATCTACTCCATTTTGAGCTTGTCCAGACCTACCATAATTTTGTACATTGTCATCTTGCCAATGAAGTGCGAACAAATCTCTAACAATTTCTTGAAATTCGTTATCATCTTTAGGCGTAGGTAAATTACTTGTTGATATTGTTGGCATGTATTTTTAA
>JAAFHL010000464.1 GCA_013298365.1 Bacteroidota bacterium
AGCGTAGTATGGTTGGGGCTAGCGAAAATAATGTTTGTGTAAACATTGGTTTGCGCATAAACTGAGACAGAGAAGCAAAGGACGGTAAATAGCGTTGCTATTTTTTGAATTTGAGAAAGAACAAATTTGTGAATCATAAGTTATTTTGTTTAAGTTATTCTACAAAACGTTAAACAGAATATTATTTCAAATGTTTTCAAAAAAAACAAAATATTTTTACACTGCAAAAAATGACTACTTAATTATTCATAGAACTTACGCAAAATTGTTTCATTTACAGCCCCGCCATTAATGAAGGGGCTGTAAATAATACAATTTTGCTTGATAAATCCGCTTTTTCGTAATGTTACGAAGTCCTAATTCATTTAAGTTTGATATAAAAGTAAGTCAAACTAACAACATGTCTGCCATTTCTTTTTTCATATCAAGCATTTCGGTGCAGCTCATTTCGGCAAGCTCAATGCAACGCACTGACACATCTACAAAGAAAAATATGGTGCTTATCAAAATCTTTGCGATTTTTATTTGGCTATTTTATATCCAAAAGCCAGGCTACAAGAATCTTGCTACACCTTTTATGCAAGCCCAAGCAAAGCCTACAAGCAAAACAGTGGTTTAGATGAAGATGAAGATGGACGTGTTACGGTTGGAGATATTGACAAAAGAATGAAACGTTTATATCCTTCGGCATACATAAAAAGTCCTTGAAGAAATTTCGTTTTTTGAAAACGGGGTTCATTGCAGTGGCAGTGAACCCCATTTTTTATTTATTTTACCACACACATTTTATTGCCTACAAACTGCACCATAGGCGCAAAATTCGCCGAAGGCTTGTCGGCATCTGTGAAATTGATGACCGTAGAAAGCGTAAATCCACTTTGACTTTCAATTTTAAATCGGTCTAATAACTCCGCCTCTATATCTTTGAGCAGAGAAGCCTTATCGTCAAAACAGAGATACAAAGAAATGGCAGAAATTTGGCTCATATTGGCTTTAAGACCACAAAAAGTTATTTTATTATAAACGTATTGTACCTGCTCCTCGTCCATAAAAGAAAAATCGGTAGGCGTTATTTTCAACACAATTTGATTGGGTTTTGAAATATAAATCGGCGTTTTTTTGTCGTCTGCTTCGGCAGAAATACAAGTGCCTTCTGCCTCCCTATTGTTGAACGATTTTACATACAAGGGGATTTTTTTGGTATAAAGCGGCTGTATGGTTTTTGGGTGAATAACCGTTGCGCCATAAAAAGTCATTTCTACAGCTTGCTCATAGGAAAGTTTGTCCATTTTTACCGCATCAGGGCGCAATTTTGGGTCAGCATTCATTACGCCAGGCACGTCTTTCCACACAATCATTTTTTCAGCATTGAGACAATAAGCAAAAATTGCTGCACTAAAATCCGAGCCTTCACGCCCCAAAGTAGTTGTTTTTCCCTGCAAGGTAGCCGCAATAAACCCCTGTGTAATGACGATTTTACCTGCTGCTAATTGTGGTTTTAGCTTTTGTTCGATATTTTCGCCCGTAATTGTCCAAATTACCTTTGCCCGACCATATTGCATATCTGTTTTAATAAAATCTCGAGCATCAAGCCAAAGACATTTTTGGGTAATCCAATCAACATAAGCAGCCACAATTCGAGTAGAAATAAGCTCGCCAAACGCTACAATTCTATCATACATCAAAGCAGGAAATTCCCCAAGCAACAAAATACCTTCTACAAGCCTTTGTATCTCAACAAAATATGCATCTAATATGTTGGAAATGGCTTGCGTTTCTGTGCCAAACAAGTCATCTACAATTTCAAGATGAAAATTCTTTATACGCTCAAACTGTTCAATCGCTCGACTTTCTTTGCCATCTGCGGCAAGTTTTGCCAAGGTTTCGAGTTCGTTTGTCGTTTTGTGCATTGCAGAGATAATGACAATGCAGGGTTGCTGATTATAATTTAATAAAATCTCAACCACATTTCTGACCGAAGCGGCATCTTTTACCGATGCGCCACCCAATTTCATTACAAGCATTATAGAGTAGCAGATTAATAATTAATGGTTCTATGCCAATTCTTATAAGTTCTATTTTGAAATTATAATTTTTGTATATAAAACCGCAAAAATAGTTGCAGAACCTAATTAGATATCGTACAAAGGTACAAACTTACAGAGTTTAGTGCGTAAAATCAGTTTTTTTTGAAAAAAAATAATTAGCTTTAGAGATAATACTACGTAACACTTTTCTTTTTTTTTTATCGAAATGGAAACGATTTAAGCACTTTTTTCGTTTATTGCGAAAAAAACTATGTAACAAAAAGCATTTTTATTTTTCGCTATGCCAAATAAAGGCTGTATTTTTACATTATGAAAATATTCATACGGTACTCGCTCAATTATTTTGATAATCTAAAAGCACATTGTATGGAGAAATAATGTAATTTTTCATTTCTTTCAAAAAATAAAAAACTCATTCTCAAAGTATTATATATCGTTTTGTAATGCTTTCTAAAAAAATACTTGCATAGTATGTTTGTAAACGTTTAATTTACAACCCAAAATCTCAACATCAATAGCTGTATATGAACAAGATTTACGCAATTTATTTATCTATCTTTCTGCTTTTTAGCGGACAAGTGCTTGCACAATGGAAATTTGCGGGTCCCGATAATATTGGTAGCAAAACGCGTGCTATCGTAGTGGACCCTCATAATCCGAATAGAGTAATCGCAGGCTCTGTGGGCGGTGGCTTATGGGTATCCGAAGACCAAGGGTCTTCTTGGGCGCAAGTCCCTACCTATTCTTCAGAAAAATGCAACCCTAATGTAACATGTATCGCCATTCGTGGCGACAAAATGTATGTAGGAACAGGTGAAACAGGTTTGGTTACAACCTACAAAAATGCAGGAGTACTCGAATATGATATGACAACAGATAGCTCCGGCTATTATTTGGGTTATATTGGCAATCCTGGCAATGGTGTATATATAGGTAACTATAATAACGCCACAGGACAATGGGAATTTAATGCAAATAGCAATGTGAACGGTACAACAAAAGCTCCTTTTGGTGCAAATACCATGGAGTACAGTGGTCCTTTCATTTCTGTTCACAAAATTTTAGCCCTACCTTCAGGACGTACTTATATCGCTACCCACACAGGTTTGTATTATTCTGATGATGATAGTTTGAAAACGGTTGATACCGTAGCGATACAATTAGATACAACGATTGTATATAAGAATGTATTTCCTTTTGTACCTACTTTCGTAAAAGGTAGATACATGGATTTGGAAGTAGGTCCGAATGGCAAAGTGATGACTTGTATTACTGTAAATGACCAAGCAGGTAGTCGTGGTGCCGGCTGGATGGCACGTGAGATTGGTGTTCAGCCAGGTACAAATCGCCCCGTATTTGCTGCGGCAGATAGCTTAATTCTTCAAAATATTGATGGAACCTATCAAAAATCGAAGCTGAGCTTTGTACGTACAGAAATTGCGGTTTCTCGAAATAACAACAATGTTATGTATGTAGCAGGTATGAATAACTTGGGCGAAGTATATGGTGTATGGCGTTACTTAGGAGAACAGCCTGTACCGAGAGTATTAAATGGTCAAACCGTAAACTCTTTAGTGCCTGTATATAAAACCTACGCACCACAAGGAAGTACAGGTTTTACGCCCTTGGCATTGAAAGAAAAAAACTATCATAGTTTTGTGTTAGAGGTGATTCCTACAGGAGATGAAAATATTATCTTGGCAGGAAATGCTTGGTATAACTACTCTGATAATAATGGTTGGATTTCAACTGCGCAGGCTTCTAACCCAAATAGCACCAAATTTGTCCCAAATACGGTATATACAGTGGCTTTTCACCCTACAAATGACTCTATTTTCTATGTAGGAACAGATAAGCAAATTGTACGTACCTTAAACGGCGGGCTAACATTCAGCCAAAAAAGTAAAGGCTATGAAGCAGCAACTTGCACAAGTGTAGCAAGTATGAATGTTTCTTATACTGCCGATACTTCTATTAACTACACTTCTGTACAAGATTCCTTAGTGAATAGCGTTGTAAATGAAGTACTTACTGGAACAACTACAAATGGTCTTCAGCTAAATAGTTTCTATCATATGAACGACCCTA
>JAAFHL010000465.1 GCA_013298365.1 Bacteroidota bacterium
AATTGACGCTGTACCTTTTGAGCGTTTGCCCTGCGTTTCGGTTAAAAGGCATTGGCGGCAATGAAAGGTGTTGTATGAGTTTTTTTTATTTTTCAACACATAGGAGCGTTGGGAGAGGCAGCATACGGGCAAGAAGCGTTGGTCTTGTGCGGCTGTTTGCTGGTATGCTGCCTGCGTGTTGGACTTTATGCGCTATTTATTCAACAACGATTTTTTGAACAACATTTTTACCATGAGATAATCCGATTTTTAAGTAGTATATACCTTTGGGCAAGAAACTAATATCATATTCCTGCTGTGATTTTCCTACTATTTTATCTTGCGAAATTAGCTTACCACTAACTTCGTACAATTCTATATCTTCAAGTTCAAATTCCGATTGAATATTGATTAAACCTTTTGTAGGATTAGGATATACATTAACATTATTTCTTCCTGCTTGTATTTCCAAACCTACTCCATTACAATTAACAGGATTCATAATATTACCCATACAATCTACTTTTATCAGATATGCAGAATCATTTCTTACGCCTACCATAGCCCAACCACCATCAGAAGTAAAAGCTAAATCTCTAATACGATTAGGTGCATAATTGTAGTTGCCTATCACATTTCCATAAAAATCATACTTAGTTAGATATGCTATAGAACCTTCCGCATAAACTAAAAAATTGTTTGAATAATCAGGTTTTATAATTCCTGTGATAGGATTAGATTTTGACCAAATAATATTTCCATTCTCATCAATTTTGACCAGTACATCATCTGAACCCGTGACTGATGTTGATGAAAACACGTAGTGTCCATCAAATGTAGAAATACCATTCGTAAAGTAACCACCTTGGCAAGTGTTAGGCATAGACGTGTCAAAGAGTAAAGACCATAAAGAATCCCCTTGAGCTGATATTTTCATAATCATAGGCTTTTCATTTTGTTCTAAACCTTGGTTATTTGCATCACAATCTGTTATTATTCCTGATTTCCCACACAGTATAATTTCGTTATTGAGTGTTGCTACAGCCTGATAAACAATATCATAACCCAATCCGCCATACTTTTTTTCCCAAATAATACTGCCATCTATTGCCGATATTTTGCGTAAAATAATATCTGTATTAATAATACCACTCCCAAAACTATCTATAATACTATAATTATTATAAATGTAAGTACTTAATAAATAATATTCATTATCATTAATAGGTAAAACACATGCTCCTTCCTCAAATACAGAAGTGTCGCCCTGCTCAAAATGAGAATAGGCTTTTTTCCATATCATATTTCCAGTCTCATCTACTTTAAATAAATAGGTGCTTTCGCCACTTAGGTTTGCAATATCTCCACCATATGTATTACCGCACAAAAGAAAGTAATTATCATTTGTGTGTTTCATATCATTTAGCACTTCACCCAAAGTAGGACTATCAAAAGAAAATGTTTTATCCCATAATAGATTGCCTTCCATATCCATTTTAGCAAATAGTGTATTATTAGCACCTGTTCCACCCGAAAAAATATTTCCACTATGTCCCGAAATATAATATGCTAAATTATCCGTATATACTCTCCGAAAAGTTTTATCTAAGTAATTAAAATACGACTTTTCAAAAGTAGTTGTTTGCGCAGATAAGGCAAATGTAACTAAACAAAAAGCAAGCAGCGATATTAATTTATAGGTTCTCATAAGATTATTTTTTGTGTATAAAGTTGATAATTCGTATAAATATTCGCAATATATAAGCCTTTTGTAAGATTGCTTGGCAAAGAAATCGCTTGAATTTTATTAGGTAGAATTTGTATCGATTGAGATAAAATCGTTCTGCCCAACATATCTGTTAAGGTAAGCGTTCCTATATTTGAAGATATATTACCTGTGAAATTCATAATAAGTTCTTGATATTCATTGATATAAATATTGGATTGAGCTGAAATAGATTCTGACACAGAACTAATAGGGGAACTGTTAATTGCTGCACCACAATTTACTCGCCCATATGCAAATTCTGTACTTAAACCGTTTGTATAATTGTAGGTTACTTTATCTGCTGATGTTCTTAGAATATTTACAATATAAGACCTATCTAAATAATAGTTATTTTCCAATATCATTGCCACAACGCCTGCAACTACCCCAGGTGCTATATTTCTACTTTTATCTGTAATTGCTGTTGTATAAGAATTATTTAGATAGTTTATATTTGAACAATAGACTAAACTACCAGGAGCAGCTATGTCATATTGTGTTCCATAATTTACATCTTCTTCATTCGTGCAAACAGCCCCCCAACCGTCATTAAACTCTTTTTTGGTGTCATTTGGTGTCGAGCCTATTACCCCTATAACTTTTTCGTAAGCTGCAGGGTATATATCTTGTGTACTACCACCTGTAGTACTGAAATTTGCTTTTCCAGTAGTGGACGCAATTATAGACATTCCAATATTCGGACTTGCAGGGGAAAAAATAGGGTCGTAAGCTGGGTTAGCTCTACCATTATCACAAAGGCTATTTATTTCATTAGCAACAGCTATGTGATTAAGTGTTGTAGCAATATTTGTCACAGCAATGTCTATATTGTAGTCATTTTTGTTGATTAACTGAAATGCAGCCTTAATAGCTTGAGAGGTCGAACTACCAGGTGTTGTACCCGTTTTGATAATCATATACTTAGCCTTAGGTGCAACACCAACAGTACCATAGCCATTATAAGGTTCTGCTGCCATAACACTTATTAAATTCCATAAATCTGTTGAATAAACTGCTGGCGTTGAAAAATCATTTACAATATTGCACACGCCACTACTACAATCTACCAATGCAATTCTATCAAGATTAACCAAATCAGGATGATTCGTTAAAGGAGGAATCCCCTCACCAATAACTGCAATCCTAACACCACTACCTGTTAATCCCATATCCCAACAATCACAAATCTTTGCATCTGCACCCGCCGTAGAAGTCGGGTCTAAACCACAATTTGTATTAAAAGTAAATTGGGGATTTGTTATATGCCATGTCCCAAATCTTTGCGCCCAACCATTTGTATTTAAAATAAAGCCTTTATCATCTAAATCTGCACAATTTATATCGGTATAGTTTACACTAGAAGCATCATCTCCATTATCAACTTCGAAAGGTTCACTCATGTCTCCCATTGTATAATTTACAATATTTGGAACGACTTCCTCAACTATTCCACTCGATAGTTCACGTATCCAACGAGCCATCGCAATAAAATCCTCCTCCGAAGGTTCAGGCAACTGGAATGTATAATAATGCTTCTCCGTGGTGGGTAAATGTTCTGGAAATTGGAATTTCTTCAAATTATATGTCGACATAAAGTTTGCTATCGTTAGACTATCAATATACGGGTCTGCAAACTTAACCATTATCAAATCATCTACCAAATAATATTGTCCTGCCGAATAGAGTGCAATAGGATTTTTTGTGATGGCAGGGTAAACGTATTTTAATTGACCAGAGTTCCAAATACCCAAAACAAGCTGTTGAATATCTTGCTGAGTAGATAAGGGATTGATATAGATTTCGACCGCACTATCCCTTCTGTCGCTCCTATAAATCTTGTTAATCACAACATTTGAGTCTAAATTGCCAAAATAATCCGCTCCATTCAAACATTTAAAGGCAAATACATCTGGTTGATAATACCAATAGTTTGGTAAACCATTTTCATACCAGTAAGTCGTATCAGATTGTGCAAGACCTGTAAAATATGTTCCTGCGACAAACATAAATAACAACAAAAAAATCTTCGGGAAAACACATGAATTTTTCATAAATATTTGATTATTAAAAGTAAAACATTCAATTCTTCGGGTGGTTAAGCAGAATTTTCTACGTCCTGCTTAACCACTAATATGTGCGGAGGGGAAAAAACAACTGATGCGAAGCGTTGGCTCGTGCGTTTGGGCATCGGTTGTTTTTTGTGCGGCTGTGGATACACTTAGTTTGTCGGGCTATGCTTATCCTCAATCTCATACAACGATGGTGCTGATGACGTGCCGCCCGTTTGCCTTGTGGGGTTGCCTTAGCGGCATGTACAGCAGCACTTTGTTATGGGCTTTTATTTGTTCCCTTAACCAATTTTGCTTCTTTTCCGCCATTCC
>JAAFHL010000470.1 GCA_013298365.1 Bacteroidota bacterium
TACTGACCTACAGCAACCTCCAAATCTCGAATATTTGAATAACTCAAAAAACTTTTTATTTCTACGGCAATTTTGGTCAGTGAGCCTGTTAAACTGTTATTTTTTTCAGCAGCCAAAATTTGTTCCGCACCTAAATCCACATAGAAATCTCGCTTCCCCCAACGTAAATGAAGTGGATCATGTGTTATTGTCCAACCTTCTTTGATAAGTGCTTCTTTTACCATTTCGTGATAAAAATCTTTTGCTGACATAATATTTTTTAATCTGTGTTTTATATGACAAAGATAGTATTTTCTTACACATTTACCAAAAGCAAACATGCAGATTTACACAAATTTTATTATCTGTACAAATCTGCATGAAATGCTAATTACTTCAAATTCTGCTTAAAATAATCCTCTACTTTTTTGTATAAATGAATCCTATCTCTACCTCTCACATTGTGTGGGTGATTGGGATAAGGAAAATAATCTATCAAAACGCCTTTTGCGATACATTCATTTACAAAAGCAGCCGTATTTTGTGGCACAACCACATCATCTTGCAAGCCATGAATCATCATCAAACGCCCTTTGAGATTAGTAACATAGTTAAGCAAACTCGCTGTTTTATAGCCATCTGGATTTTGTTCTGGCGTGTCCATATAACGTTCTGTGTACATGATTTCATAAAATTTCCAATCAATCACAGGACCGCCCGCAACAGCTGCTTGGAAAGTACCAGGTTTGCGCAACATAAGCGAAGTTGTCATAAAACCGCCAAAACTCCAGCCAAAACAGCCCATTTTTTCCGTATCTACATAAGATTGCTTTTTGAGCCATTCAATGCCCGACACTTGGTCTTCTAACTCCACTGTCCCAAGCTGCCTGTGAGTAGCTTGCTCAAATGCCAGTCCTCTCCCCCCTGAACCACGATTGTCCAATGTAAACACCACATAACCTTGACTTGCCATATACATCATAAACATATCTGCGCCCGCAAGCCACGTATTATGAATGAGTTGCACGTGCGGACCGCCATATACATAGTACATCACAGGATATTTTTTATTGGGGTCAAAATTGATAGGTTTTATCAAACGGCAATACAAATCCGTTGTTTTGTCCGTAGATTTAATCGGGAAGAAGGAAACCTGCCCAATTTGATAATCTTTCAAAGGGTCGGGCGAAGTATTTAGTGTGCGAACCGCTTTGCCATTTGTGGCATCTGCAAACAAGGTAATATTCGGCGTAGTCAAATTGGAATAGCTATCTATCAAATAGTTACCACTTTTACTCACTTGCGTTGCATGATAACCTTCATTTGGCGAAATTAACGTTATTTCGCCAGACTCTATTTTAACACGATAGGTATGCAAAGAAATTGCTCCATCTTTTGTCGCAGAAAAATAAATATAGTCTCCTTTTTTATCAAAACCCAACATATCTTCTACCATCCATTCCCCTTTGGTAAGTTGCTTAATTTGCTTGCCATCAAGGTCATAGATATAAATGTGCTGCCAATTATCTGCCTCACTTAACCAAGCAAAACGGGTATTTTTTTCAGGAATAAAATATACACCATGTTCAGGTTCTGTATATTTTTCATTTTTTTCTACAAAAAGTGTTTTATCTAATTCGCCCGAACTTGCCGAATAGCGATTCAATTTCATCTCATTTTGGTCTCTGTTTACAACTGCAACATAGATAAATTTCTCGTCAGGACTCCAAGTAATATTGGTCAAATACTGCTCTTTGGGTTCACCCGTTTTGAGATAAATCGTTTTCTCTGTTTTGACATCATACACGCCAAGCGTAACACTTTGACTTGCCGCACCTGCCATCGGATATTTGATATTTTTATTGGCAGCAGGTTTTTCTTGATAATTAGCTAAGGGATAGTCTGTTACGCCACTTTGGTCTATGCGATAAAAAGCCAATTTTGCCCCCGTAGGACTCCAAAAAGTGCCTTTTGTAATCCCAAATTCTGAACGATGCGCAGCTTCACCATATACAATTTGGTACTCACCATCAGTAGTTACAGGCTTGATTTTCAAATCTTTGGGGGTAGAAATATACAAATCTCCTTCCAAGGTATAAGCCACATTGCCATTTTCTGCAAAATCTTGGTTTCCGCCGAGATTATTCCAAACGCCCAATTTACTCACTTTTTGGTTTACAAAATCATATTGCCAAAGGTTTTGCTCATCGGCAAAAGTGAAAATATTTTCACTTTTCCAGGTAATCCCAGGAAAAGTCGCCATTTCAGCCCCACCTGCCGCCTTCATAGCAGCACTAAGGTTCTCAATTTTTAACAAAGCTTCGTCCATTTTTTTCGGACCGCCTTGCATCAGTATTTTCCTATCCTTATTGACATAGGTATAATTATCACTTTCTCCCCGAAATGACAACTGCATCAAGGTCGTAGGATACAAAGCCCGATTTGCAACATCTTCGATAACAAGTTGTTTTTGCGCCTGCACATTGAGCGCACATAGCATAAAAATGCTAATAAAGTGTAATTTCTGAAACATATATGTAATGATGAGTTAATATGAAAAATGTATAAATTATTGATTAACAACTAATTAAATCTAATGACGATTTGTCGCTAAACAAATAAGTAACAAAAAACAGTGCTAAATATTCACAAAGTTAGCACTATTTTTTACAAAAAAATCACATTCTAAATACCCCAAATGAAAAATCGCTTAAACGAATCGCCGATTGTAGCATATTATTTCCCATTCTATATAATACTACACGCAAAAGTATTTTTATTATCTATTTGGAGAATAATAAGACTTTTCGCTATTTTGTTATCGGATAAAGTAATTGTAATATTTTCAAGTCAAAACAAGTATCATGAATCAAGCTGTACATAATAAATCTATTTCTTTTATTTGGTCAATCGCAGACGATTGTTTGCGTGACGTGTATGTGAGGGGCAAATAGCGTGATGTCATTCTCCCGATGGTGGTACTCCGCCGATTCAAAGAAAACATATACGCCTACTTTTTGCGAGAAGTGCAGCCGCATGTCGAAGAAGCTTGGATAAACCTTGATGCCACCAAAATTGGCTACGAAATCAGTTTTAACAAGTATTTTTACCGCCACAAAGCTTTGCATAGCATAGAAGACCTAAGCCACGATATTTTGAAATTGGAAGAAATAACCGATGGCTTGATTCGGGAAATTTTGGCTTTATAGCATACATTATTATGGGAAATACCTATCATCAAATATACATACAAGCTGTTTTTGCCGTCAAGTACAGAGAGGCAAGGATAGATAAAGCATGGAAAGCTGAATTATTTGCCGTAATTGGCAATTTAATCAATGAAACGGGCTGTAAAACCATTATTGTAAATGGGGTAGAAGACCATGTGCATTGCTTTTTTGGATTAAAGCCTTCTGTTTCTATTTCTGATGTGATGCAAAATGCGAAAGCTAAATCTTCTAAATGGCTGAATGAAAGCGGTTTGCTTACCACTCGTTTTGAATGGCAAAGGGGATTTGGTGCATTTTCTTACAGTCGTTCTCATATAGATGCGGTCTATAAATATATCCAAAATCAAGAGGCGCATCACAGCAAACAGACATTTAAAGATGAGTATATTGAGATTCTGAAAAAGTTTGAAGTCGAATATGATGAAAAGTATATTTTTCAGGATTTGATTTGATTACAAAATCAGGTGGGTGGGGGTTTGGGTGGGGTTAAAACCTTAATCGGGTGGGGTTAAAACCACCAAAACCACATATCCGTCGCACCTACGCTGCTAATGAAATTAAGTCTATCAGCAGCGTAGGTGCGAACGATTTTGTAGCAGCGTAGGTGCGAACGATATTTCGAGCAAGGGGTTTTAACCCCTTGCTACATTTGGGGGAAATTAAAACCACCTTAGTTTGGGTGGGGTTAAAACCATCACAATTTAGGTGGGGTTAAAACCACCGCCCAAACACATCGGTCGCAGCTACGCTGCTAATGGGGGGCTTATCAGCAGGGTGTTATCAACAGGGTTAAAACCCTGCCTTACAAAATCGGTCATGCCTACGGCATTATAGGACAACAAAAGTTTGGGTGGGGGTTAAAACCACCACCCAAACATATCGGTC
>JAAFHL010000466.1 GCA_013298365.1 Bacteroidota bacterium
ATGCCTACCGTTTTTGATAACTGCCCAGGAGCGACAATAGTTGTTGTAACGGGATTTGCTACAGGGAGCATTTTCCCTATCGGAACAACAACCATACTTTGGCGGCGGTAGATTTAGCCTTAAATACAGACACTTGCACATTTACGGTAACGGTTACAGATACGCAGTTTCCTGTTATTCAAAATTGCCCAAATGATACCATTATAAACAGTGCCTTAGGGCTTTGTGGAAGCAATGTCTTTTGGAATATTCCTACTGTTTTTGACAACTGCCCCGATGATACATTGGTAGGTTCTGCAATGCCGGGCGATTATTTCCCTATTGGTACAACAACTGTTACCTATATTGCCACTGATTCCGACAATCATCAAGATACTTGCCGTTTTACGATAACCGTAACTGACACAGAAGCACCTGTATTTGTGGGCTGTCCTGCCGATATTTTCCAAAGTTCTACGCCTACTTCTTGTGATGCAGTAGTAAACTGGACTCCTCCCACAGTAAGCGATAATTGTGCTTTAATGTCAGTTACTAACAACTACAATCCTGGCGATATTTTCCCTTCTGGACAAACAAAAGTGGTCTATATTGCCACCGATTCCGTAGGAAATATGGATAGTTGTTTCTTTTATGTAACCATTTCAGATAGCACTTTGCCTGTCATTACAGGTTGCCCCGCCAATATTTCCCTCAATACCAATGGGAATTGCTATGCGATTGCGACTTGGACTCCGCCTGTTGCAACCGATAATTGTCCTTTAATACAACTTACGTCTAATTATGATAGTGGCGATACCTTTTATGTAGGCACAACAACGGTTGTTTATTATGCCGAAGATGGGGTTGGAAATATAGATTCTTGTGTTTTTACGGTAACAGTTGCAGATTCGGTTGCACCTGTGATAAGTGGTTGTTCTGCAAATATCTATTTTGCGCTAAGCACAAGTTGCGATACTATCATTACTTGGACGCTGCCAACGGCAAGCGATAATTGTGGCATAGATACTTTTTATAGCAATTTTGAAAGTGGTGATACCTTTGGAATAGGTTCATATACAGTTGTTTATATTGCCATAGATGCCACAGGAAATGCAGATACTTGTTCTTTCAATATTACGATAGACCCACCGCAGCCGCTTCAATTAGTGGGAACTGTGTTATCTGATGTTCATTGTTTGAATGGAAATGATGGAAGTATTTTTATGAATGTTTCGGGTGGAACAGGCAATTACCTTTATTCTTGGACTTCCGTCCCTGCGCAAAGCAATGATACTGCCATGAATTTAACCGTAGGTACGTATATCGTTTTTGTTTCAGATGCGAGTGCGGCTAGTTGTGTAACAGCCAAACAAGATACTTTTGACATCATTCAGCTACCTGTTTTGGACGTGAATGTTACGGGCAAAAATCCAACTTGTTATGGCTTTCCAAATGGAACGACTACTGCTTATGTAACAGGCGGCACACAAGCTTATCAATACTCATGGAGCAATGGCGATACCTTGAACAATGTGCCTAATTTACCGATTGGCACATATTCTGTTTTGGTTACAGATGCTTACAATTGTACTGATACAGCTTCGATTACGCTTATTCAGCCCGATTCGTTGCAAATCACGCAAAGTCAAACCAATGTTGATTGTTTTAATAATGCAACAGGGGCAGCGGCTGTGAGTGTAATGGGAGGGACAAGCCCTTATAATTATACGTGGAATACAAATGCCATCACTTCCAGCATTTCAGGTTTGGTAAATGGCAATTATTCCGTTGTTATTTCTGACCAAAATAATTGTACAAGTACCCGTAATTTTATCATCACAGAGCCGCCTTTACTTACCGTAAATCTAGGAAAAACGCCTGTTATTTGTCATAATACTGCCACAGGAATGACATTTGCAGAGGCACAAGGGGGTACAAGTCCTTATAGTTTTGAATGGAATACAGACCCGATACAGGTAAATGATTCTATCTTCAATCTCATTGCAGGAACATACACAGCAACCGTAACAGACGCACAAGGCTGTATCACAAGCAAAAATATTTCGCTCTCCAATCCGCCTTTACTGCGAATGTTGGTAGATGAGCAAGTAAATACCTATTGTTCTTGGGCAAATGGTAGCATTTCGACCAAAACACTTGGTGGATTAGCGCCTTACCATTATAGTTGGAGCATCACCCCATCTGTGGACACGCCCGATATTTCCCTCTTGATGGCGGGCGATTATGTGGGTTGGGTTACGGATACTTTGGGTTGTACAGATAGTTTGGCGGTTACTTTGACAGACACGCCACCTGCTACGCCTTTATTTATCAGCAATCCTACAAATGAATATGATATTTTGCTTTCACAAGCGCAAATTTCTTTCCAAAATCAAAGTGAAGGCGCAGTGGCTTATTCCTGGAACTTTGGCGATACACATATTTCTGCGGACAAAAATCCTAAGCATACTTTTTTCAAAGAAGGCACTTATACGGTAGAATTAACTGCCTACAATGAATTTTGGGTATGTCCTACGACCTATTCGCTGACGTATAATATCATTTTTGATGGGGCAATTTTCCTTCCTAATGCGTTTACCCCGAATAGAGATGGCAATAATGACTTCTTTGGGGCGATTGGCGATGGCATTGTCTATTATCAAATGACGATTTTTGACCGTTGGGGCAGGGTAGTCTTCTATTCCGAAAATCCGGCATCACAATGGGACGGCACAGACAAAGGACAAGATGTACCCGAAGGTGTTTATACTTATCGCCTCAAATATCGCCTGAACAATGCAGCAACAAAAGATATGGGCGGAACGGTAACTTTGATTAGGTAATAAGTAGCTAATATTCACGCAAAAACCAGTACGTGCAAGTGTTAAGCCGTAGGCGGCACTTGCACGTAACAATAATATGCAGTCTCCGACTGCAACCTCTACATCAAACAATCTACCTCCAGCAAGCCCTTCCCACCTGCATAATCTATTGCACTACTATACCGATAATACTGCGATTCTGTTACGATTCCTGCTGCAACAGGATTTCGATGAATATATTGCAGTTTTTGGAGGATAAATTTAGGACTAATCAATTCCAGCGGATGATTATCTTGCTGCCAAAATTGATATTGCTTATTATTGGGGTTTCGCTCTCCCGCCGCCCGAAATAACCACAACATCCACCCTTTTCTACTTTCATTGCTTTCTTCTATTGCTTTGGTAATTTGAGCAGATGTGAATTTTTTCATATCTCGCATGATTTCATATAAGTCTGCTGTTCCATTTTTAGCAATAATTAGATGTAGATGATTTGACATTATGCACCACGCACGAATCTGTAATCCTTTTTCTTTTTGACAAAATCTAAGGCTCTCTACCACAATTTCTGCATATTCTTTTCTTGTGAAAACATCTACCCATTCTACAACAGCAAAAGTTATGAAATATAGCCCATCTGGATTGTGAAATTTGTAGCTTGATGCCATTTTGTTGTTGTTTTAAGAGGTAACAAGTTTTGCAGAGGTCTGCATTTTTTTAATGTTGCAGTCAGAGACTGCATTTTATTGATACGTGCAAGTGTCGCCTACGGCTTAACACTTGCACGTACGGGGGAACATTTATTGCATTGACCTGCACAGCCAGATGTAGTTCCTTTTGGTCCTGTTGCATAAAAAGGCATACATTGTCCGCCAGTACCTGTACAATCACAACTAATCTTAATATCTTGTCCAGAAGTTGCACTGAAAGATTCATTTGAGCCATTTGTACCCCAATAACTCCATTTTTCAGGAATAGTAACAGTTAATGTATTCCCTTGCTGATTTAAGGTAGCTCCAAGAGGAATCCATACTATCTCTTGTGCAAAGATAGAAGAATAAAATGATAAAAATAAAATTAAAACACAAAAAGAATGTCTAAATATAACTTTAATTTTTAAAAATGTGAAAAAATAATACAAAATATAAATAGTATCTCACCTTTTTAATATCCCGGGTAATATTATTTTGATAATTATGAGTTACAAAAAAACGAATAAGATAATGTCCATTCTGTAAGAATCCAGAAAACTGATACTGAATCACTTAGCTTTTCTGGATTCTTACAGAATGGTAGTATTTTTTTACTCATTTATA
>JAAFHL010000468.1:0-3531 GCA_013298365.1 Bacteroidota bacterium
ATTACCTTTTGGAACTAAACTTCAAAATCATGCTTTAAATAGCCGCATGAAAGAGGAGTTTAAAAAGTTTTTTCCGAATAGTAAGTTTGAACCTATTTTGAGAAATTTGAGTACAAATCGTTATTGGATTAATGAAAATTTGCTAAAAGTAAAAGTAAATCAAGTAAATCATAATATTGCAAAGTTGATTATTGAGATTATAGATGCTTACATAGCAACTAAACAAGATGCTTTTCAAAAGTTTATAAAAGTTTGTGAAGCATTACAAACTATTGATAATGAGGAATCTAATAAAATAGAATCGTTTATTTTGTCTTTGCTTGCCCCTAATATTGATGCAAGGCTCTTCGAGATTGTCAGTTATGCTATCCTGAAATTGTACTATAAAGATAAAATCATATTTTGGGGCTTTGCTTCTAAACGTGATGAAATATTTGAAGAACCACTAAAATTGTACAAAACAGGTCGCACTAATGCAAATGATGGTGGAATTGACTTTGTAATGAAACCATTAGGTCGTTTTTTCCAAGTTACAGAAACGTTAGATTTCAAAAAATACTTCCTTGATATTGATAAGATTGAAAAGTATCCTATAACTTTTGTTGTTAAGACAACAGAATCTGTTGATGAGTTGAAAGAAAAGTTAAGGGTTAATGCACTAAAATTATATGTAATTGAAGCCATTGTTGAAAATTATATGTCGTGTATTGAAGAATTGATAAATATTCCTGTTCTTACAGAACGTTTTAAGGAAGTTGAAATGCAAGGTAATTTGCATCTTATTTTGAATGAGATACTCATTCAAAGCAAAGTTGAATTTAATTACGAGGAAGAAGTAGATGACGAATAAAAAAGAGAGCATGGAACATTTTCATTGCCGCATATGCCTTTTAACCGAAACGCAAGGCAAACGCTCAAAAGGCACAGCGTCAATTTTTTCGTTCGAGGCTACTATAGGAAAAAGTTTTAAAATAATTGAAATTCAATCATTTGCAGCTTAAAAAGTTGTTGCTAAAAGTTGGTTTTGAAAAGATTTTTGCAGAAAGTTGCGCTTGAAAAGCTACTTTTGAAAAGATTTGTGCAGAAAGTTACGCTTAAAAAGCTACTTTTGAAAAGATTTGTGCAGAAAGTTACGCTTAAAAAGCTACTTTTGAGAAGATTTGTGCAGAAAGTTACGCTTAAAAAGCTACTTTTGAGAAGATTTGCGCAGAAAGTTGCGCTTAAAAAGCTACTTTTGAAAGATTTGCGCAGAAAGTTACGCTTAGAAAAATAGCGGTTAAAAAGTTGGTTATGAAAGATTTGTGAAAGTTGGACGTAGAAATTGAGCGGGGCGTTTTAAAAATGAAAAAAAGCCTCGAACAAAGTGCTGCTGTACATGCCGCAGAACCAACGCTGCTAATCCAACGGCGGCACGTCATCAGCACCATCGTTGTGAGCAATTAGAAGAATAAATTAATTCAAAAAACAAACAATATTAAATTATAGATACTGTTATTTTATATTTTTATTACAATTAATCATTTTTTTTTTATGAAAAAAGCAACATTTTTTGCAACTTTGGTTCTCTTTATTTTTTCTTTACGCTCTCAAATATTATTGAATGGAGCTACAAATGTTTGCCCGGCTGGAACGTGGAAATTAGTTTGGCATGACGAGTTTAATGGAAGTGTTATAGATAATACGAAGTGGCATACCTTTTGGCCAGACTGGCCTTGTTATTGCGATGGTTCATTAAATAGCAGAACTTTTAATGGTGCTCCAAACGCACCTCAAGGAACGATTTATGAAGACAATAATATCTCCGTTAGTAATGGCATCGCAAAAATTAAAATTGAGAATGAAAGTGCAACATGGAAAGGTGTAACAACAAATTTTACAGGTGGTGTTCTTCATTCAAAAATCAATTTTTATTATGGTCGTTTTGAAGCTCGTGTCAAAATACCTAATGGTAAAGGCTTTTGGCCTGCCTTTTGGTTATTTGGGGGAAGTGGTAATGGTTCTGGTACAGAAATAGATATGTTTGAATTTTTTGGAAATTCTAGAACTGTTCATCATCAAGGAGTAATAAATTGGATTAATACTATGGTAAGCCCCCAGCAATTGGAAATGTGGGATGGTGCTTATACAAGTAATCAAGATATGTCACTGGCTTTCCATACATATGTTGCTGAATGGGAACCTTATTTTATTACATTCTATACTGACGGTATTCAAAAAGCTAGATTTCCTAGATTAGATAATGTTCTTGGGCAATCAATTAATGCTTGTACTCCTGCGGCTGGGTATTATTATGACAACGTAGCTTTCCCGACTTACAATTATTACACAAATTTAATACTATCAGTTTCCGCAGACTGGGAGAATAATACAGCACGTAATCCAGACGCAAGTACTCCATTCCCAGGTGTAATGGAAATAGATTTTGTACGAATTTATCAAAAAACACCTCAACCTGGGTTTACTGATTTGTGTGATGGCACTATTACTGGAAATATAACGATTTGCAGTGTAGGTCAATATAATTATTCATTATCATCACCTGCAGGGCGCTTGGCTACAAGTTGGACAGTTTCTCCTAATCTCCAAATTGTGAGTTTTACGGGAAGTAGTGTAACGGTACAAGCATTAAGTAGTAACACTAATGGAAGTGCTTGGATTAAATCTAATCTGAGTGCTTATACTCCTTGCACCCAAAACAACATAACTAAGAATATTTGGGTAGGAAAGCCCAACCAACCTGCAACCACTATTTCTACCGAAATGTGTATGTCTGGATTTGATATAGAGGCTTGCTGCAATAATTTGTCTTCGCCCGTTTTTGCATGGACTGTGTCTGGAGCAAGTGTGCAAGGCATAAATTCGGGTGCTTGTAGCTCTATTTTATATAATACACCTTCATATAATTTTTCTAAACCTTATATTGTTACAGCCTCTAATCAATGCGGAAGTATTACGAAATCTGGTACAGTAGTAGGTCCTGGTTGTAATGGAATGTACCGTATTGCTGTCACACCTAACCCTGCAAGTGATGAAATTACGATTCGTATTTCTGATGATATTTTTATAAAAGGGGGGACTATCCAAATTGTTTCAAATGAAAGAGGGTTTGTTAAAGAAATAATACTCGAAAATAATAATATTAGTGAAAATATTAGGAATTTACAGGATGGATTATATTATATCGTTTATCCTCAAGAAAATGAGGAATATATATCAGAGGCTTTTATTATCAAACATTAAACAAAGTATGAAAAAAGTATTATTTTTAGTGATTTATTTCTTTTTGTTCTACCAAATTATGGTCTCGCAAATTAGTATAGATGCGTTTAGTATTCATCTTAGAAAAGGTCTCGCAAATGTGTACTCTAACTATTCATATAAAGATAATCCATACATGCAGCCTGTAGAATTATATATACCTAGAACTATTCCCATTTGGGAAGGAGGTATCCGTTATACAAGCGCAAATCCTAATAAACTTGGATATGAAATAAGTGGAGAGTGGGCTAAGAGAGGAACTTATAGGCGATT
>JAAFHL010000468.1:3541-4097 GCA_013298365.1 Bacteroidota bacterium
CTTAACTGGAAGGATGATTTAAGATATATGAATTTGTCTTTTAGTGGTAATTATTTTTTATATCCTACACGTACAATATTTGCTTTAGGTTTATATGCTGGAAGGATTCAAAAATTAATAATAACTTCAGACGATGGACATGCTGCCGTAAAGTCAGAATCTACTATTCGACATACAGATGTAGGGTTATTGATTAATATTCATCAGCAAGTATTTAAAATAGCTTCAGTTATATGTTCGTTGGATTTTCAAAGTAGTTATGGGGTACTGGGAATTTTTAAGGGCAATATATTTAAGGAAGCTACTCATAATATCTCTGTATCTGGTGGGCTTTCTTTGGGATATATAAAAACAAAAAAATAAAAGCTCACAACAAAAATATTTCTGCCCATAGCCGATATGCCAAACGCTCAAAGCCAACGCACATCGGCTACGGCAGCAATATAGCCGTTATGGGCTATCATGGAAAAAAATAAAACTAACTGGTAATCAATTATTTATAAATAAATATAAAACTGAAATTCGCAGAAAAACTGAAATTCGCAGAAAACTGAAA
>JAAFHL010000047.1 GCA_013298365.1 Bacteroidota bacterium
GCATTATGTTTATAATCCTACCATTAAAAATGCCGATACTTGGCCCTTCGATGCGGAACAATATCTTTTGCTGAATATAGCGATTGACCCCAATATTACGCCTAATTTTACGCAAAGTACAATGGAAATAGATTATGTACGGGTGTATCAAGAAAGTACGAATGCTATTTTTGAAGTACCGAATGAGGACAGCAGGTATTATCCCAATCCTGTAAAGGAAGATTTGAATATTTATTTAGGAAAGGTGAATGTCCAAAATCTTGCGCTAAACGTTTATAATATGGAGGGAAAATTAGTGAAATCGGAAACCTACAATATTGAAAATGAGCATATTCGCTTGAAGGATTTAGGGGATTTTCCAAAAGGAATGTATAGTGTTGTGTATGAATTAAATGATAAAAATTATTGCTTTAAATTTTTGAAGGAGTAGCTGAGGAACGAGTAAAAAATAAAATAACCATATTTCGGCATAGTTCGACAATGTTTCGACAAGCTCAACAACCAGCTCACTAACCAAGCTCAGTGGGGGCAACTCAATAACCATTCTGCAAGAATCCAGAAAAGCTATACTTTAAGCGAGATGAATTTTCTAGGCAACTAATAAGCAATCCCCTCATTTACAGAGGCTGTCCTTAAGGACGGGGCTGTAAATGAGGGGATTTTTATCCCGTTCAGAGTATAAGTATTTCAGTATCAGTTTTCTGGATTCTTACAGAATGGGCAACATTAACATCTTATTTTTCACTTGTTCCTAAAGAAAAAAAGCATTAAAGCTGAACCCAGAGAACGGATTCCCACAGCAGAAGAAAAATCATACATAATTGCTTTTTTGCAAAAAACAATAAAATCCGTACTTTTGTCTTTTCAATCCAACAATATGAAAGGAATTATACTTGCAGGCGGTTCTGGCACAAGATTGCACCCCCTCACCATCGCCATCAGCAAACAACTCATGCCTATCTATGACAAGCCGATGATATATTATCCGCTTTCTACGCTCATGTCGGCAGGCATTCGGGAGGTTTTGATTATTTCCACCCCCAATGATTTGCCTTTATTTCAGAAACTTTTGGGAACAGGCGAAAATATGGGTATGTCGTTTCAATATGCGATACAAGAACGCCCCGAAGGTTTAGCGCAGGCATTTATTATTGGGGCAGATTTTATTGGCAAAGATAATGTTGCGCTTGTATTGGGCGATAATATTTTCTATGGGGCAAATCTAGAACAAACCTTGAAAGATGCACAACATCACATCGTTGAGCATCAAGGCGGTATGATTTTCGCCTATCATGTTGCAGACCCCGAAAGATATGGCGTAGTTACTTTCAACAAAAATAATCAGGTTATTAATATTGAAGAAAAACCCAAGTATCCCAAATCTTCGTATGCTGTGCCAGGCTTGTATTTTTATGATAACAGCGTAGTAGAAATTGCCAAAAATCTAAAACCTTCTAAACGAGGTGAATTGGAAATTACAGATGTAAATACCACTTATTTGCAGAAATGTAGATTGAATGTAGCAATGTTAGAAAAAGGAACGGCTTGGTTAGATACAGGGACGCATGAGTCGCTATTAGAGGCAAGTACTTTTGTGCATATTATTGAAAAAAGGCAGGGTTTGAAGATTGGTTGTATTGAAGAAATTGCTTTTAGAAAAGGGTTTATATCTGCCGAACAATTGCAAGCTATTGCTACACCACTCATCAAAAGTGGTTATGGAAAATATTTGATAGATATTTTGAGTGAATAGTTACTTCATTTTTTCTTTATTTTCCTTCCCAAATCTGTGCATTACCTGTGCTTGTCCAAGTATATTTGCGCCAAAACAGACTATCATCACCTTCATAACGAATACTTTCCCGATTGAGGAAAGTATTTTTTTGTAGGGCATCTGTAAAAATATGTCCGCCTTTTTTTAACGTATTATCACAAATAAAAGCAAGAGAATCAAGGCTTTGACCTTTGGAAAGCCAAATCGCAGGTGCATGTTGCAAATGATAAAAATGCCATATTTTTGTACGATAATAAAGTTGATTGGCTATCATAGGGCGGCTTTCCAACAGATATGTGTCTTGTGTGTGCGCCAAAATATGTTTTTGGAGCAAAAGAGCCTGCTTTTCACTTGCATAATGTTGTGGCACAATCGAATAGGTAAAGTTCCAAATGAAAAGACCAATACCCATAAGTGTGATAATTTGAGGGGAGAAATGCCTTTTTTCTGCCAATATTAAGGCAAATAAAAGGGGAATCATGACCATAAACTCCGCATTTCCTACGGCTAAACAGGCAAAAAAAATCTGCAATGCTAAAATAAGTAAAAAATGAAAACGAGCAATTGTGCGTTCAACATGAAGACTTTGTAAGGAAAGTTTTGTTTGTTTTAGGGCTGTAAACAGAAAAATAATGGCAATAAAAATAGGCATCATATACAGATAATTGCCTTGTATTTGCGCCAAAATACTGGTATGAATTTGTAAAAAAGAACGAAAAAAATTGAGAACCGTCAAAATGATATTCCATTTTCCAAAGCTCAAACTTGCGCTGCCTGTATGAAAGTCGTGCAGCACAAACTCCATAAAATGAACAAGGGAAAAATCGGGGTTGATAGTAAGATAATAGACTGAAAAATAGGCGATTGGGACAATCAAAAAAGGGAATATATAAGCGAAAGCTTCTTTCTTCATCGCATAAAAAAGCCAACTTATCCCCAAACCCAATGCCCACACAATTTGTAATTGATGAAAAAGACAGGCAAACGCAGCCAAAAAGCCTGATAGCAAGGCATTTTGCCAAGTTTTTTTTTCTATATTTTGAATAAAAAAGAAAGAGGCAAGCAAGGAAAAAATTAAAGGCAAAATATAGGTTTCATTTTCGGTGGCATATCGCCATACGGCAAAAGAAACGCCTACAAGAAAAGTCCATGCAGCAATTTCGCTATCTTTTTTATGGAAAAAAGACAAAAAACGGGCAAAAATCGCCATTAATATTGTGGCAAAAAGCGCATTCATCGCTTTACAAAATGCCATAGCATCAATCTCGGTGAAAAAAGAAAGAATTTTATAAAAAATCCACAAAAAAGCAGAATGAAAAAGATGATGTGGCAAAAATAAATCCTTGCCATATTTTACAGAAGCGGCATAATACCAAGCATCTGTAGAGGAGTTATGCGTAGGGAAAAATAGATATAAGCAACATAATATGCAGATAATAAGGGATTTATAGGATATTTTAGGTGTCATGTAGAAAAAAAGACTTGGAAAGAAGCCGTTTCAAGGGTCTTTGACCACTTGAAAGGCTATATAAATACTGGTAACTTTTTGGGTATTGTAACCTTGCGAAGGGTCGCAGACCTTCGCAAGGTTACAATACACAACATCAATGGATAAAATCCAATTTAAAAAACGTAGCATAATTATTGGCTACCATTTTCGATTGATTATTAGGCGATTGCACATCTGTGTATTCCAAAATAGAAATCGGTTTGTTGCCATCAAATACTTTGAGAATATCGCCTTTGAGGTGAATTTCTGGGGCAACTTCTTTAGAAACAGCTACATTTTGTCCGAAAGGAATAGTAACCGTTTTGAGATTATTGACAACAGGTGCGCCAGGATTTCCGCCTGCACCCGCAATGTGGTAGCGATATCCATTGCTAAGTGAGGGAGAAGTTCCTTCCATTTTGAAGAAAATATGCCCCGAACTCCATGTCCAAAACATGCCATTTGCCAAATCTAATGCCCCTACATGCTCCTCTATGGGCGCATAATTTGTGGCACTGTCCACGCCCATCACAAAAGTAAGGGCTATATAGTCGCCTTTTGGCAAGTTCTTCAAGTAGAACATGCGAGTACTTGCGTTTTCGGCATCAATCAAGAAGTAACAAGAATCTTGAGGAATCGTGTAAATCGAGCCATCAGCTTTGGTAAGTTGAAAATTTGAAAGGTAATATTTCAATATATCTACCGAAACTTTTTCCCCCAAAGATGTAGTATAAACGCCTGTTGTCAAAATAAGATTTTCATCTCCTGCAACATGCCCAATTTCTATGCGCATTTTACCAGTGTTGTCTTCTGGCTCAGGCTGTGGGTCTTTGCAAGCTGAAATAATCGCCATACAAGCCAAGAGAACGTAAAAGAAATAACTTTTTGTCATAAAAATATCTGTGATGATTGTTGTTTTTTGTGATTACAAAACTAAACATTTTTCTCCAAAACGCCTAAATAATGCAAATAAAATAAAGTACTAGTTTTTATTAAGCATTATTTATATGTTTCGCTTGTGCCGTAAGCACAAAATATCGCTAGAAATAGCGAAAAATCCTCCAATGTTACCCATTTTTTCGTGCTTGCACGAAAAATTTGATGTGAGCGGGTGGCTTCTCTTGTTTTTCTACCGATATTTTGCCCCTAATGGGGCAGGACGCATGTTTATTGAGTTAACATGAAAGATGCCCTAAAACCCTTATTCCATTACCACTATTTTTTTCGCAATAAGCTCATTCCCTCTTTCAAACTTTACCATGTAAATCCCCGCAGAAAGCGAACTTGTTTCGAGTTTAAGGGAATATTGTCCATTACTTTGCCGCCCTTTTGTGCTTGATAATACTTCTGTTCCCAAATAATTATAGACACGAACAGTTACATTCATCGCAGATGGCAAGGAATAATCAATGATAAGATAGTCATTTGCCAAGTTCCATGAAGAATCTTGTAATTGATAGGTGTTTTCGTTTTCATACATGCCTGCCGTATAAATTAAGTCCAAACTATCCCACCACATATCGAAAAAGTAACCATAGTTCCAGAATTACTTGCACTATATATTCCAACGGAAATATTATTGACGATGACTTCAAGCGTTGCGCCGTTCCAACCGTCTCCATAGCTGTCTTGCATAGACAATTTGTAATTGCAACATTGTGCATTCATGTTTGAACTTTGGAAGCACAAAAGAAAAATGAGGCTAAATTTAATGATTAATTTAGGCATGATATAGATGTGATTTTATAAAAAACAAAAAAATATTTAGGAACAAGCAGATACAAAATAATGATAGGCTGCCATCGGCGAAATCTGCTGCATCTTGCGCAACAAATCCCAACCTGGCTTTTCGGAGATATATAAATATGGACTTTCCAAACCGTTATGATGATTAATTGCAGAATGTACCACGCTAATAATCACCCTATTCGCCATCAAAGGAAAAATAGCTTGTATTTCAACATGCGTCAAAGGCAAAATAGCATGGAAACCTTTGATGATTTGCGCAGCAATTTCCAAAGGGTTTTCGTAATTCATAGAAAGATAGGCACAAGCAATCGCAAGTTCTGAAACCACTTTTCCCCGCATCAATTCCCCAAAATCAATTAAGCCTACCACATGCGGCTTATCATCTGTGTAATTTACCAATACATTAAAGGTATTTGCATCATTGTGAATCATGCCACCTCTTAACAAATCTATGTGCGGAAATATATGTATGAAATAATATTCAAGAAAGTGTGTAATTATCGCTACATCTTGCTGACTATCAATTTTTTCTAATTCAGATAAAACCCAATTTATATGAATAATATCCCATTTTTCTTGCGATTTTTCGGGTACAGGTGAAACAAAATCTTGTAAAAGAAGGCTCATTTTTGCCAGCTTTCCACCCAATTCTTGACATATTTCTGCCAAATGTGGAAAAATATTTTCCCATAAAATGCCTTTTACCCAAGAAAGCAAGCGCACATAATAGACTGTACCCTTTATATCTGTAATAGTTGTGATGTCTGCCCCTGCCAAATTATCATAAATATACGGAAAGGAAAAATCGTCTATTTTCCCCTGCAAAAAACCAAGTACCGCACTTTGTAACATTAGCCCCCTTTTTTCTGTATTTTCATTCGAGATTTTCAAAATATATTCTACCCCATTAGTATCTTTTAGATGAAAATTTTGGTCTGAATAGCCTACTAAATGATGGGCTTGTGTATAGATACCAAATTGATTGGCTACTATTTTTTCGGCTTCGGACAAAGAAAAAGAAGGACACGAACTAAAAGCATGAGATACCATTGTTTCCATATAAATAAGGTGTATTTTGTGTTTAGTTTTATTGTAAGCAAATGTAAGGTTTTTTGACCAAATAAAAATATTTTTTCTTCACACCTACAATATATAGGCTTAACATAGGCATTAACTATAAAAAAGAACGGAATAGTTAATATATTGATAATTAGTTATTTATATGTTTTTATATGCTATTTTTGTCTTTTTCATATCATTTACCCATTATTTAGCGTAAATTTGTGCTTTTTAGCAATATACGCATGGACGACAATTATAAAATGATAGCCAAAACCTTGTTTGGTTTTGAAGATTTACTTGCCAAAGAGTTGCAAAATTTGGGGGCGCAAAACGTGCAAAAAGGTTTGCGCATGGTGAGTTTTGAGGGCGACAAAGGCTTTATGTACAAGGCAAATATTGCCTTGCGTACAGCTATCAAAATCCTAAAACCCATTCATCAATTCAAAGTTTATTCACAAAATGGCTTGTATAAAGGCGTTTCGCAGGTAAATTGGGCAGATTATTTTTTGCCACATCAGACTTTTGCCATTGACACAGTCGTTCACTCTGACTACTTCAACAACTCACAATTTGTATCTTTAAAGGCAAAAGATGCTATTGTGGACCAGTTTCGTACTTTTATGGGTACTCGTCCGAGCGTCAATACAGAGTCGCCTGATTTGCGTATTCATATTCATATTCAACAAGATACGGCTTCCATTTCTTTGGATACTTCGGGCGCATCACTACATCAAAGAGGCTATCGTACTGCTACGAACATTGCGCCTATCAACGAGGTGCTTGCGGCGGGTATGATTATGCTTTCGGGTTGGAATGGGCAGTGCGATTTTCTTGACCCTATGTGTGGCAGTGGCACGATTTTGATAGAAGCGGCGATGATTGCCTGCAATATCCCTGCAAACATCAACCGTAAAGGCTTTGCTTTTGAAAAATGGAAAGATTGGGACAAGGATTTGTACGAAACCATTATGCAATCCTTGTTGAAAAAAATAAAAGACCCTTATTTTACCATAAAAGGCTATGACAAAGCTCCTTCTGCTATTCAAAAATGCAAGGACAATATCCTAAATGCGAATTTGGAGGAGTTTGTTACGGTTACAAGAGACAATTTTTTTGATACAGAAAAAGAGGTGCTTAGACCTTTGCACATTTTGTTTAACCCGCCATATGGTGAGCGTTTAGACATTGATATGGAAGATTTTTACAGAAGAATAGGCGACACTTTTAAGCAAAAATATCCGAATACAATTGCTTGGTTTATAACATCAAATATGGCAGCCTTGAAATATGTGGGTTTGAAACCATCTAAAAAAATCCCTTTGATGAATGCAAGCCTTGATGCGATGTTCGTCAAATATGAGGTGTATGAGGGAACGAAGAAGGTGAAGGCTGTGGAGGAATAGCGAAAATAATATAATAATTAATACTTACTTTAATATTGCACAGTTTTTATATTATGCAGTGTTTAGTTACGTTTTTTTTTAATGGCTATTGTATTAAATTTAGTAGTTCTATAACATCTGTCTTGCTGTAAATAAAAAAGGGCTAAAAAAGTAATAAGTTATCGCTGGCTTTTTACTTTTTGAACGGTTGGATATTGAACGTAGTGAAAATATCCAACCTTCAAAACAGTAAAAGCCCAGAAAATAGGCAATGTGCCTATTTTGCATGAAAAGTGAATCACTTTTCATATAGCTTTTTACCGTTTTGAAGGTTTGTGTTCCGCTTTGCTACACACAAACCGTTCAAAAGGTAAAAAAGCCCTTAAATCAGCACTTTTTTCGTTACAGTAGAACATTTGTTATGTTTTTCATTTGGCGTAATTTACGCAAAATATCATCAAAAATTTGTATCTTTGCAGCCTAAAACGACAAATAATGGAACACGAAATTCTCAACTTCATCGAAGAAATTATCGAAAAAGACAATGAAACGGGTAAATTTGGCGGCAGGGTGCATACTCGTTTTCCACCAGAACCAAATGGCTATTTACACATTGGTCATGCCAAAAGTATATGCCTAAACTTTGGTTTATCGCAGAAATATGGCGGCAAAACCAATCTCCGTTTTGATGATACAAATCCTGAAAAAGAAAGTGATGAATATGTACAAAGCATTAAACGTGATGTGCAATGGCTTGGCTTTCAATGGAATGGCGATGTTTTGTATGCTTCAGATTACTTCGACCAGTTGTATCAATGGGCGCAAAAATTGATTCATGATGGCAAAGCATATATAGATTTTTCGACTTCGGAAGAAATGGCAGCCTTGAAGGGAAACCTAACAACGGCTGGTAGTGATAGCCCTTATCGCAATACGAGTCCTGCCGAAAACTTGGACTTATTTGAGCGCATGAAGGTGGGCGAATTTCCCGATGGACATTGTTGTTTGCGTGCCAAAGTAGATATGGCAAGTAGCAATATGTTGATGAGAGACCCTGTGATTTATCGTATCAAAAGGGCGCATCATCACCGTACAGGCGACAAATGGAATATTTATCCGATGTATGATTTTGCGCATGGGCAAAGTGATTCGATTGAGGGCATTACACATTCGGTTTGTACGTTGGAATTTGTGCCACACAGAGAATTTTATGAATGGCTTTTGGTCAATCTGGAAATATATCGCCCACAGCAAATCGAGTTTGCCCGCCTCAATTTGGATTATACGGTGATGAGCAAGCGCAAATTGCTGCAACTTGTAGAAGAAAAGCATGTTACAGGCTGGGACGACCCTCGTATGCCCACGATTTCGGGTATGCGAAGGAGAGGTTACACGCCAGAGAGTTTGCGGGAATTTGTGAAACGAGTGGGCGTTGCCAAAAGAGACAATATTATTGAATTTGGTTTGTTAGAATTTTGTGTAAGAGAGGATTTGAATAAAAAAGCCTTGCGCATGATGGCTGTGCTTGACCCGATTAAAATGGTGATTACCAACTACCCCGAAGGGCAAGTAGAGGAAATGAAGTTTGACAATAATCCTGAAAATGAAGCAGATGGCAGTCG
Source organism: Bacteroidota bacterium (assembly GCA_013298365.1). Classification (GTDB taxonomy): domain Bacteria; phylum Bacteroidota; class Bacteroidia; order J057; family J057; genus JAAFHL01. The sequence goes on from JAAFHL010000047.1 coordinate 9,079, forward strand.
TCTTGTGCCTTTTTCAAGAGAAATTTATATTGAAAGGGACGATTTTATGGAAAATCCGCCCAAAAAATATTTCCGACTTTTTCCTGGCGGCATGGTGCGTTTGAAAAGTGCCTATATTGTGCGCTGTGATGACGTGTTAAAAGATGATGCAGGAAATGTAACAGAAGTGCATTGCACTTATATCGAAAATTCTCGCAGTGGAAACGACCAGAGTGGGATTCATGTAAAAGGAACGATTCACTGGGTTTCGGTGGCACACGCCGCAGATGCAGAATTGCGTATTTATGAGCGTCTTTTTACCGACCCAAATCCGCTTGGACATGAAGGTGTTGATTTTAAGACGTTTATGAATCCCAATTCTTTGACAACGATTCATGCAAAAATAGAACCTGCCTTAACAGCCGCAGAATTAGGCGTTGCGTATCAGTTTATTCGCAAAGCGTATTTTTGTTTGGATACAGAAGCCACAACAGATAAACTCATTTTTAATCAAACCGTAGGGCTGAAAGATTCTTTTAAGGGAAGTAAATAAGTGAAAAATTCCTCAACCGCTTTGAAGGTCTGCGACCGTTCAAAGGGTTGAGGAATTTGCTTATATAATGTAAGTTGCGAATGAAACGATTGTAACGATGTTCGTACTGCGATTCTCCAGAATCGCATAAAAAAGTAAACCATTAAGCATACATGTTTTGTCTATAGCCTGCGATTCTGGAGAATCGCAGTACGCTAAAAACAATACGCAACTTACATTATATAATTAAAAATAGTATAAAAGAGATTTTCTCTGTGTTATTAACAGCAAATAATGCTCCCCCACTTTACTCAAAAGCCCGCTTCATGCACAAACTGCTGTGTTGCTTCGGTCTCATTCACTTGCGGTTTTTTGCCCGCAATATAGCCTTTCGGAAATACACGCTGCATACGGCGGTCAATGTCGCTTACGGTTACATGCCCATCTTTGTCCTCGTCCAAACCTGCATTTTGCTTGTAGGCTTGCGAAGGTTTTGCATAGAGCGTGTAACAATAATCTCCTTCTAATGCCTTTGGATATAAAATAGCCAAATACAATTCTGTTAAACTTTCAAAGCCGCCATACTTGCGTTTTACCCCTGCCAAATATTCATATACATATTCTAACTGTGCAACGGGAGTCATATTTCCCAATTTTTGCGTAGTTGTGTTCAAGCCCAAAGCCGTTGTTGGCATAAATTGAATAAGCCCAACTGCGCCACTTCCTTTGAGGTTTTCGGCGGCGGCATCAAAGCGAGATTCTGAATACATGACTGACATCAACCATTCGGGTTGCACTTCGAGGCGAGCTGCTACATCACGTACTTTTTGCTCAAAAGCTTTTTCATCTGTGATAAACATGCTGGCTTTTTCCATCAAATACAAAGGCTCTTTTTCCGTTTTTTTGCTAAGAAACGGATTAAAAATCGTATGTGTAATGATGTTGCTGATAATGACAAGTGCAATCATTGCACCTGCGGCACGCACCCGAAAGCTTTCGTTAATGCCCATCATGCGGCTTAATGAAAAGCCAGCATTTTGCTGAGTTGTGAGGAGAGTTGTCTGTTTCATTATTTGCTAAAATCTAATATGGTGGTTGTGATTTGTGGTTTAGAAAAGCCTTTTACAATTATAATTGGCTTTAATTCTAAATTATTTAGCAAATTAGAGACATTTTTAGCATACTTCCAAATTTTTGTGCATTTTTTTTCATTTTTTTTGAAATAGAAAAACTTTTTTAGCATTTTTTTCGTAAAATGTCATTTTTTGAATATCTTTTTCACAAAAAATACCTTTATAAAAGCTTGATTTTCTTATTTCTATGAAAATACGCTAACCAAAATACAGGTCTCCTATTTTTAATAGCATGTTTGAGGCTTTTTTTACAAAAAAAAGTAGCATAAACATTTTATTATCAAATCATACCTGTCATTTTAGCCAACTGAACCAAGGCGGTTGTATCTCTTGCGCCCAATTTTTCAATCATCTTACTTCTGTGATTGCCTACTGTGTTGATACTAATAAACAATCTATCCGCAATTTCTTTGGTTGCTAAATCCTCTGCAATGAGACGCAAAACATCTTTTTCTCGGGCAGACAATAAATCATGCTTGTTGTATTCTTTTGTATCAGAATGAAAGGTTTGAACAAACTCGTTGTGTTCTCCATACGAGAGTCGTATCCAATAAAAGGGAAAGTCTTTTTTGATAAGATGATGGATATTCTGAACATAATTCAAGGTATATTTAAAGTTCCGTTCTTCATCTAATTGTATTGGCACACCTTGCGAAAAGAGACGAATTTGTTTGCCATCATCTCGGATAAAACGCATACAGCAATGATGAATTTTCATATTCCCTTTTTCCTTAAAAGGAATTTGTGAAATAACATTAGTAAACCAATTAATGGATTGAATGGGAAAAGATAAATAGTCTTTGTGCAAGATACTAAATATTTTTTTCATCCTTCCTTCAGGCGTTTCATGCGGGACGAATCCCCAATATTGTTCTTCTCCTACTTGCAATTCGGGTAAATAGGTTTTGTGGTTAAAAATCGTTAAAATAGTATCAACACCATTAACCCCTGCTAATAAATATTTTAATTCTCGTAGATAATCAGCCTTGTTTGCCAGTTCTTCTTCTCTAAAAATATAGTTAGATAACAAAGCTACTCGCTCATAGATAGTTTCGGCTTTGCGCAAACCGATTAAACTTTGGTTTAAAATATCTTGTATCATGGGAAAAATTGGTTTTGATGCTATAAAACGGTTAATTCCTTCTTAGCCTTTAGTTAAACTACGAAAATAATCTATCAGTCAGCTACACACGCCTAAAAATAGCGATTATCACTATTGCCTACGACTTGTGGCAGTTCTACCTTTGTCACATAATACTAATTATCAATTTTTTATAACTAAGTGCAAATGGAACAATCTACTGAAACGGAAATAAGGAATTTAGTGATTCGGCTACAAGCTAAAAACACTGACGCTCTTTCTGATTTATATGACAGATATTCCGCCGCTTTATATGGTGTCATTTACAGAATGGTTCGCAATAGTGATATTGCCGAAGATTTGTTACAAGATGTTTTCATAAAAATATGGACTCACATCAACGCCTATAACCCCGATAAAGGACGTTTGTTCACTTGGATGCTCAATATTACAAGAAATAGCTGTAAAGATTACTTTCACAGCAAACATTATCAACACCAGATATCTGCTTTGCATAATAGTTTAGCACAAATTGATTCCCTACATAACCCCAGTCAAATAACTTATCAAGACGAAAACGGAGATTTATATGAATTAACCCAAACCCTTGAATTAAAATATAAACAGGTCATCGAACTCGTATATATTTGCGGATATTCTCAAGAAGAGGTTTCAAAAATGCTACATATCCCTATTGGCACAGTAAAAACAAGAAGCTGTAATGCCCTAAAAAGGCTGCGACAGTTATATATTTAATGTAAGTTTCGTATTATTTTTAGTGTACTGCAATTCTCCAGGCTATGGACAAAACATGTATGCTTAATGGTTTACTTTTTTATGCGATTCTGGAGAATCGCAGTACGAACATCGTTTTCATTCGCAACTTACATTATTTAAATATACATGGAATGCGTAAAAACGTACACCTAAACTAATAGGTGAGATGATTTGAATACTACATATATATGTAGTATTCAAACATAAAACTTGTTATTTTAAACTAAAACTAATATGTTTGTCTCAAAATGAAAAATAAACATAACTTTTACCAGAAATTAAATTAGTTTTTGACTTTCAGAATAATCCAAAATATACGCTTAACCATTAAAATTGTTACCTATATAATAATATAAGTCTGCAATAATCTCAAATGGTTCTCAACTTAATACCTTTCGTTTTATGAAAATAAAACGCAGATACTTTTTTTCTTTATTTACTCATAATTTTTTATTTTATTTTATGAAAAAATTATTTTTCGCAATTTTTTCCTGTTTTTGCGCCCTTTCTTTTGCGCAAGACCGAGTAGGTATTAATACGCCTACCCCAACCGAAACCTTAGACGTAAACGGAAATGCGAAAGCAGACTCTGTGAAAGCAAATGCCTTACGTATGGCAAATGGTGCAGGTGCAGGCAAAGTAATGGTTTCCGATGCCACAGGTAATGCTACTTGGCAAACAGGACCAGTTGGTCCAACGGGCGCAACCGGTTTGACGGGTGCGGCAGGTCCAACGGGCGCAACCGGTTTGACGGGTGCGGCAGGTGCTACAGGCCCAACAGGACCTGGAACCTTAGCAGGCACAACAAACTATGTCATCAAATTTACCTCCGCTACAGGTGGTGGAAACTCATTGATTCAAGACGATGGTACAAGCATCTCTATGGGTTTAATAACTCCTTCAACACTTTACCAAACCTACGCTTATCGTGAGCAACTGACAGTAAATGGAGATGGACAGTGTACCTCTTTTAGCTATCGTACACGTAACTCCCAAAATGATGGCACAGGGTATTCTCAAATTCAAACCAATAGAGCAGATGGAGGTTTCAATTTCTGGGGAGATCTTTATACATTTGGAGATGCAAGTTACAACTATAATGACTATAGCCGTTGTGGTGGGTCTTTAGGTGCAGACGTAAATGGTTTAGCATGGGGGTCTATGGGCTATAGAAGTAGCGGATTCCTTAACTATGGCGTATATGGTTCTTCTGCTTATGCAAATGGTGGAGGGTATTCAGAAAGCGATGGAGAAGCGGGTATTGGTAGTGGCTTTTTTGGAGGAGTAGTAGGCTCATGGGCAAAATCTAATATAATTGGTAGCATGTCTTCAGGCGAAATGATGTCCGAGTACAATGTAGGAGACTCTTATACCGCAGGTCGTAATATTGAAGTAGTAAAAGTGGGCAACACCCGCAAAGCTACTTTTGCAAGCACTTCTTTGGAAAGTCAAGTGAACAAATCAGGCGTAGCACAATTAGTAAATGGACAAGCAACGGTTTCTTTCGGCGAAGAATTTGCTTCTTTGTTGGCAGAAGGTCAAATGCCTGTTGTTACTGTTACCCCTATGGGCGAAAGCAAAGGCGTTTTCTTAGCAAGTGTAAACAAAAATGGGTTTAGCGTAAAAGAAAATCAAGGTGGAAATTCAAATGTTCAATTTACTTGGATTGTAATTGGCAAAAGAGTTGATGCAGACCAAGCTCCTGTTCAAACACAAGTTGTAAATGCTAATTTTGAGGAAAATATGCAAGGGGTAATGTTTAATGAAGGCAACAAAGAGCAAAGTGGTACACCTATTTGGTTTGATGGTTCACAAGTTCGTTTTGATGCTGTGCCTGAAAAATTCCACCCTCGTAAGTCATTAGAAGAAAAATTGGCAGAAGAAAAAGCCTGGATGGAAAAAAACAGAGCGAAATAAGTATCATTTTCATCACCACATAGATTACTTATCATACATCAATTTTTGTGCGTAAGGTTTTTCCTTATTTTGTAAAATCATTGTAAATATACGTGATACGTAAATCTGGTTTTTATTCTTTATTATTAAACTATACAAGAAAATGAGAAAACTTTCATATATCCTCATTCCTGTCTTGTCTCTTTTCTCCCAGCAAGTATTTGCGCAATTATATGTAACAGGTTCTGCTACGGTAAATTGCCAAAACAGCCCTGCTATATATATAAAGGGAGCATTGAATAACACAGGAACAATCAATCTCGGCGATGCCGATGTGTATGTTTCAAAAAACTGGACCAATACAGGGACAGTTTCTGAAGGAACATCAACGGTAATTTTTGATGGCACAAGCAATCAAATGCTCACAAGTGGGGGCGATAAATTCTACAATTTATCCCTCAACAAATCCACAGGTGGCGGCGATATGGTAACTTTGGGCGATAATGCTGAAGTTTCCAATGTTTTGACTTTTACAGATGGTATGCTATCTACGACTACTTCCTACAAAATGGATTTAGGCACAACGGGAAGTGTAAGTGGCGAAGCAAGCGGGCAGTATGTAAGAGGCGAATTAACTGCTACAAGAACGGTAAATGCAAACAGCAGCACTTTTGGGAGCATGGGCGTTTCGATTGATGCAAGCGCAAATAGCCAAAACTTGGGTACTGTTATGGTAAGTCGCAAAGCAGGTACAGGAAGTGCAGGTTATAGTTACCTGCAAAATGGTACAGATGAAACGATAGACCTCATTGTAGATGTTCAGCCGCAAAATGCAGCTACCCAAAATGTAAGCTTAGGTTTGACTTGGCTTTCTGATTGGGATAATGGCATAAATATCGGTACTGTACGTGGCTGGAATAGTACAGATGGCGGCACAAGTTGGACAACAAATGGTAGTACCTATTCTGGGGCAGGCCGTAGCATTTCCTTTATGGATATGGCTTTGGCAAAATGGACAGTCGCATCAGATTCTGCCTGTTTTGCTACACCGCCTACCGCAGATGGAGGGGCAAATAAAACCACTTGTGTAGCGAGTGCAGTTAAACTTACGCCAAATGGGATAGGTACGTGGAGCGGTGGCTTAGGTACTTTCTTAGCTAATGAGTATCAACCTACATTAGCAGAAGCAGGTACAACCGTAACATTGACATGGACAGTTGCCAGTGTAGGACGTTGCCCAAGTGTGATTGATTTGGTAGATGTAGCTGTTCTTGCAATTCCACCTTCTCCTACGGTTGCAGCAAGTGCCAATACAGCTTGTGCTGGCTCGACAGTTACGCTTACCGCAACCTCTGCACCTGGTTACAGCAGTGTTGAGTATCTCTGGTCAAGAAATGGGACACCCGTTAATTACCAAAATGGCGGTCCTGGCACTTATACTGTCAATGTAGGACAAGCAAGTGGCGTGATTAATTATGAAGTAAGAATCATTTATACAGGGTATAACTGTCTTTCAAATGCTTCTGCAAATACGAATATAAGCGTCTTTGCACCGGTTTCGACTATCACACCATCAGGTCCTACCACTTTCTGCTCAAATATACCTACTGTTTTGAATGCAACAGCTGGTATGAGTAACTATGTATGGGAAAGAGCGAATGTGCCAGTAGGAACGAACTCGCCGTCTTATACACCTACCTTATCTGGTAATTATAGTGTTGTGGTAACTGATGCAAGTGGTTGTAGCAAGTCTTCAACATATCTAAATATCACGGTCAATGCCGCACCTCCTGCGAATGCAGGCATAGACAGAAATCTCTGTGTAGGGGCTTCGGTTGCTATTGGGGGTTCAAACAATGCTGCTCTTACTTATACGTGGTCTCCTGCTACTGGATTAAATAATATTTATATTTCTAATCCTACCAGTTCTGCAACGGCTCCTACAACTTATACAGTAACGACACGCAATGCTGCAAATTGTACAAGTACTGACCAAGTAGTAGTTACTTCATTGCCTGCACCTGGTCAGCCTTCACTTGCAAGTACTACAACACCTGTATGTCAAGGGACTAGCATTACACTTACACCTAATGTAACAGGTGCAAGTTCCGTAAATTGGTATAGAAATGGGGTATCACTTTACAACAAGCCTATCACTACGCTCTTGAATATTACCGCAGCATCACCTGCCGCTAATGATTACACCATTAGGTCAAAAGGCACGAATGGTTGTTTGTCTGTTAGTTCTAATATTGTAAGCGCATGGGTAAAAGCAGCTGCTACC
>JAAFHL010000467.1 GCA_013298365.1 Bacteroidota bacterium
ATTCTTTAAAGAAAAACAACTTTAAACTTAAATTAGCAGAGTTGAAAAGCAAATTTGAGTTTGATTTTCAGTATTGACAGTTTAAATTTATATACCCTCATTTGTTGAAACCTCAAATGGGACGTTTTGATGGTTAAGGCACCGCTTAATTTCACTTTTTTACGTCCTTTAATTCTCCCAATAAGCGTTGTGAAAGTGTTTCCATAATGTTGTTTTTAATGGCTGCAAAGATAGCAAAAATCCATTAGGCTTGAAAAACCTAATGGATTTTGAGTATTATCATTTTATGTTTGGGAAAAATGCCAATTACCTTATTACCGTAATTGTCCCAGCCTTTGCGATTGGCTCACCCAAGAGATTTTGTGCTTGAATTTTATATACAAAAACGCCTTCTGGTACAGGCTGATTTTTGTATTTTCCGTCCCATCTAAAATCTAAGTCATTGGATTCAAAGATTTTTATGCCCCATCTATCAAAAATTTGAATATTAAATGCGCCAATATTGTAATAGCCAATATAAAATAAATCGTTAGAACCTTCTCCATTTGGCGTAAAAGCAGAAGGCACAAATAAACTACTCACAAATTTCACTTCCACATTTTTAAACGCCTCCACAGGACAATCATATTCGTTATCTGCTTGTAAATGAACCTTGTATCTACGTGGATACATATACTCATGCGTAGGTGTGCAACTTTCGGAAGTCGTTTTATCCCCAAAATCCCACAGGCAATTTTTTACATTCAAAGGATTGGTACTAAATGAAAAAATAGCATTAGGAATCTCTAAAATGGAATCTGTTACCACAATTTTTACAGGTGTTTGCGGGAAAGTAGTAGCAGAAACAGGCAAGAAATCTGTTTCACAAAAAGCATCTTTTACTTGTACATACCAAGTTTGTGGCGTTAAAATAGGCGGCGTTTGGAACAAAGGATTATGCGAGAGCATTGTGCCACCTGCATTTGTGTTGTACCAAGAAACCTGATTGCCTGGATTTGTCATCACAAATAATTGCGCATCTTGCCCCAAACATACGGTATCTCCCACAGGATTTGCATCAGGAATAGGGCGAATAATTACATTTTTGGTGATACTTGCCGCACAGCCTGTGTTGCTGATTGCAGTAAGTTGTACCGAATAGCTATTTTCCGTAGAAAAAACATGAGATTCGTTCACATTGCTGCTGCTTGTCCCATCACCAAAAGTCCATGAGTAGCTAGCAATTTGCGCCACAAGTTCGCTTGTATCTATGGTAGAAAGATTCATAAACAAAGTTGTGTCTCCTTCACAGATATTTTGTATAGAAAAATTAGGCGTAGGCGTAGGGTAAATCGTAACTGCTTGCGTGAAATTATCACTACAATTATCGGAACTTGTTACCGTCAAAGACACCGTATAAACGCCTGTGGAATAAGCATGTGAGGGTTCAAACTGTGTAGAAGTGCCGCTGTCTCCGAAATTCCAAGCATAACTTTGCAAAGTCGCAGGCGAAACTGCCGTAGAAGTATTGTCAAAAGAAAAAGACGCTATTTCGCAAGCACTTTGATTGGTAAACATGGCAATCGGCAAAGGATTGATGGTAATATTTTGCACAATCGTGTCTGCACAACCTATTTGCGATTGCGCAATATGTGTAACCGCAAAACTTCCTACATTTCCATACAAATGTGCCGTATTTTGACTACTTGCTGTTCCCATATCGCCAAAATTCCATTGCCAAGCATTTAATATATCTCCTGCTGCCGAATTTGTCAAAGTAGAATTGTCCGTAAAATGTACAGAATCACCCAAACAGAAGTCTTTTGCGGTGAAATTAGCAACCGGAATTGCGCCAACAGGAATATTTTTGGTAAGGCTATCTCTACAAACTGCGCCCACAGGTCCTACATACAAAGTTACGGGAATAATGCCTGTTTGTGGGAAAGTGAAAGTTACAAGCGAGCCTGTTGCCGTTCCCAAGTTTCCAAATTTCCACATTAAATTAGCAACGGTTCCTGTACTTTGGTCCGTAAAAGTTACGGTTTTACCCACACAAGCCACCGTATTTGTAAAGGCAATACTTGCACCTTGCGAGACCGCAATATCCACCGTATCGCTGAAAACACAGCCATCAAAAGTAGTGATTGTCAGCACATATTGATATGCACCTACAACTGCACCATTTATTGGGGCAACCACATTTGGGCTACCCAAAGGCGTAAGCGGCGTTCCATTCAAAAACCATTGATAGGCATAATCTGCTATCGGCGCATAATTTGAAGCCAGTAAAGGTACTTGTAGTGTGCCGGTTGTAGCACAAATTAAGGTGTCAGAAATGGTAGGCGGAAACAATGGCTGTGGAGCAGGAATGAGCTGAACGGTATCCGAAGCCGTACAACCGCTTGCATATATGCTTGTAACTGTATAAGTTATTGTTTGGTTTACGGTTGCCAAAGGATTTTGAATAGTAGGATTATTTAACCCTGTGGTAGGAGTCCAACTATAAGAAGCGGCACCTCCACCTGCATTTAGCTGATATTCTGGCGAACAAGCAATTTGCGAAGCCGCAGCATTGATGGTAGGCTTTTCTACATAAACCATAAAAGTATCTAAGGCGGCACAATGCGCACAGCTAATGACAGCAGCAATATACATGGTAGTGCTATCGGGAGAAGCAATAGGATTTGGGCAAGTTGTACAGCTCAAACCTGTGGCAGGATACCATTTATACTCAACTGCGTGAGAAGCACCCGAAGTTTGGGCAGAATTATGATAACCTGCAACGCTTAATTGTACGCTGTCACCTTCACATATATAATTATCATTTCCCCCATACGGATAAATAGGGTAAAATGTCATGTCTAATTTAGGTCTTTTTAAGGGTTTCGGGTGGTCACTTGACCCAAATTTCATCGAAACATACGGACTTTCTACTTGCGAACGGAACTGAAAACCATAATTAGGTCCATTGATAAACTGTTGAATCAAAGGCGTAACAGGTAAGTTTAATAAGTCATTTGTCCCTGTAACTTGGGGCAAACCAATCATATTAGGCACAGTAGTCGCAGGTTGATTGTTCCAAGTGAGGGTATATTCATTCCAAGGAGTTGCATTTGCTGCCAGCCAACTGTTATTACTTCCCGACTGCAATGCAGCATTTGCCAAAGAATCATAATACATTGAAAGTTCGCCATTTAGCAAGGTAGCTGTATCACAAATCGAAGACAAATCAAATTCTGTATTACTTCTCAAAGTGCCTTGCACCCCTGCAAAAGTCCATGTCATGGCATAAATAACAGGATTTAAACCATCGTTGTTATTTACGGTTTCAGGTTTGGAGAAAATATTGGCATCTTTTCCTTTTACAGGACCAGGCTGAATGACATGATGACACAAACTATCAGTAGTAATCGTAATTTGACGCATAAAAGTATCTCTGCCACAAGGATTTATGACAACTTGCATCACATTGTAAATACCCGTAGCAAGATAGGTATGAATAGGCATTGGAATAGAGTCTGTTCCACCATCACCAAAATCCCAATGATATTCATCTGCGCCAATCGAATTATCCAATAACAAAAGGGTTTGTAAATTGGTAACATAATCAAAATCTGCAATCGGCGTAGTACAACCTTCCGTACAAATATTTTTTTGTGAAGGCGGATTATGCGCTTGTGTAATCAAAGTAACTGCCCCTTGACTATTTTCAGCAGAAGTGGTATGTGAAGGTGTTATTGTAATAAAATTAGGGGTAATAAGGTTAGGGGTAATGTGTTGCGCAGGGCAAGGTAAAAAACCTAAACTATCTTTTATTACCAAAAAATCATCTTGACCTGCCCCAAAACTTTGGGTAGAAGCCGCTAAGACAAAACCACAATCGCCCGTTGCATCTAATCCCAACTGCGAACCATCTATCAACACGCCACCAATCGCATAACTTTGCAAAGTGTCGCCCATGCTATCAAGGTGCAAGACCATAATATCAGAAACCCCTTTTCCAAAACTAAAAGTGCTTCCTGCAATGTAAGCTCCTCCATTACAATCACTTACAATGTCAAAAGCTCTATCATCAGCCGAGCCACCATATACTTTTTGCCAAATCAAATTGCCGGTAC
>JAAFHL010000471.1 GCA_013298365.1 Bacteroidota bacterium
TCTCTTACACGAGATGCCCCAACGCCCACAAACATTTCTACGAAATCAGAACCGCTCAAAGAGAAGAAGGGTACTTTTGCTTCACCTGCTACGGCTTTTGCAAGTAAGGTTTTGCCCGTTCCCGGAGGACCTACAAGCAACACACCTTTTGGGATATGCCCCCCTAATTTCGTGAATTTATCCGGATTTTTCAGAAATTCTACCACTTCTTGTACCTCTTCTTTGCCTTCCTCAATCCCTGCCACATCGTCAAAAGTTACTGACACTTTATTTTCTTTGTCATAAAGGGAGGCTTTACTTTTGCCAATATTGAAAATTTGTGCGCCGCCGCCGCCCATTCTACGCATAAACACAATCCACAATACCACCAAAATCACAAGTGGAAGGATAAATTGCAGCAAGCTACTGTAATCCATTTCTTTGGGAATGTCATATACGATGCCTTTTTCTCGCAAATGATTTTGCGTTTCTCCCAAATCGCCCAACTCAAAGATAACGTGAGGGGTTCTTGTGTAGGCTTTCGGGTTATTAGATTTAGGGTACATTTTTTTCATGTAATCTACCCCAGCAGCCGTCAAATTTACCTCTATTGTTCTGGTACTTTTAGAGATAATTGCTTTCTCCACCATACTGTTATCGCACAGTTGGTCGAAAACAGAACTTGGTAAATGTTCGGCAGGAGTAGGCTCCCGATATATAAATGTAGCAATCACTACAAAAGCGATGATTAACCCATAAATCCAAAATAGGTTATTATTACTTCCTCCTTTACTACTTCTTTTGTCTTGGTCTTGAAAATCAGACATATATGTTTTTTTAGATTATATAGTTTATCGTGAAAAAGATACACTATTTGTGTTTACTTCACAGCGTCTTGTTCTGTGTGTACATTGCTAAATTGTGTGCCAAAACTAAAACACTGACAATATGGCGTATTGTTTCAAATTGTGGGACAAAAGTACATATAAATATCGAAAAAATCGGATTTTAGCCTTTTTTTCTCGCTACTATGTTCGTCTTCTACTCACTTCTCTTTTCAACAACATCAATTCCCTTCCACTTTGCCCCGCTATTGAGGTATTTTCATTTGCTCTGCGCATCAAATACGGCATAACCGCTTTGACAGGACCATACGGCAGATATTTGGCAACATGGTAGCCATTATGCGCTAAATTGAAGGAAATATGGTCAGACATGCCATAGAGCTGTGCAAAAAGAATATGAGAATGACCATTCGGCATGTTGCGTTCACTCATCAATTCGTACAGATAACGGCAGCTTTCTTCATTGTGTGAACCTGCACAAATTGCTACATGTTGAATGTTATCAACACACAAAGTAAGAGAAGCATTGTAGTCTCTGTCGGTTGCAGCTTTGTTGGGCTGAATCGGATTATGATAACCCATTTCTTCGGCACGTTTTGCCTCTTTTTCCATGTAAGCTCCTCGCACAAGTTTTACACCCAATATATAGTTTTTGGACTTACTTCTGCCAATCAGCCCCTTCAAATAATGCAATCTATCGTGGCGATAAAGCTGTACAGTTGTGTAAATCAAAGGTTTGCGCACATTGTATTTTTCCATTGCTTCCTCTGCCAACATATCAATCGTATCTTGAATCCAGCTTTCTTCTGCATCTATGAAAATAGGCGTATCATTTTCTTGTGCGGCTTCGCAGATATCGGTTAAACGTTTTTTTACCCGCTCAAAAGCAAAGACTTCGGCAGGTGTGAGTTGTACATTTGCTTGTATTTTTGCCAATAAATCAAAATCTGCAAGCCCTGTAATTTTACACGCAGTAAAAGCAACGGACTCATATTTTCCGCCATGCACCAAGGTATCCACAATTTCTGCACAAGTCGCATCAAAGCCTTTTTCCGATTTTTCGCCTTCAACAGAATAGTCTAAGATGGTTTTTACTTTTCCTTTTTCATACAAAAAAGTAGAAGCCTTGACGGTGTCTTGCAAAGAAATGCCGCCGCAAAACTGGTCAAATAAGGTCTTTTTTGCAAGCGTTTCGACAGGTAAACCCCAATCAAAAGCCCAAGTCATCAATTTAGGACCAATGCTTGCTAAAATCGGCGAGTCTATCATACGAAACAGCCATAAAGCCTGCTTCAATTGTGCGTTATTTTTGGTTTGAAACGCTAATTCAGTATTGTTAAAATCGGGAATAGACATATTTGGACGTAAAAATTGAAAATGAACAGTTGAAAGTTATAGCGAAATAAACGTGCATCTGCGATACAAAAGTAAGAAAAAATACTTATTCTTTCATAAAATCCCCTATCACCTCCTCCAAAGGGCGGACATTTTCATAAAAAGACAAAATCTTAATCATCACTTTTTCCAATAAGGAATCAGGGCATGATGCGCCACTTGTCAAGATGATTTCTATGCATTCTTTTTGCGGTAAAAAATCTTGAATTTCTGCCTCATGTTGATGATGAAAATCAAAGTGTAAAATCGCTTTTTCAGAAAGAATGTCGTCTTCGCTGCGGATAAAATAAGTGGGCAGTTGCGTCTCACATAATTCTACCAAATGCGAAGTATTTGAGCTATTTCTGCCGCCTATCACAATCGCAAGGTCGGCGGGTGTATCTAATAAATGGTGTGTAGCCGTTTGATTGTTTTTGGTGGCGTAACAAAGGGTATCCCTTGTGTTGCCAACATGTTGGGCTTCGTTTTCCTCACCGAATTTTTGCAACATTACCTGTCTAAAATATTGGGCGATATCAGCTGTTTCGGAAGCAAGCATCGTTGTTTGATTTACAACCGCTACTTTTTGCAAATGTAAAATAGGGTCAAAACCTTCTGAGGCAGTCGCACGAAAATAGGTTTCAAAATCGGCAAGTGGGCGTGTACCTGCGATAATTTCTGCCAAAATATGTGACGTTTTCATGTCTTTTACGACAACAGTAGGTGCAAAACGGTTGCTGTACGAAAAAGTAGCTTGCGTTTCTTCATGATTAAATTTACCATGAATGATAATCGTGAAACCTTTTTTGCCCAACTCTTCTGCTCTGAACCATACATGCTCTACAAAACGACACATTGCGTCCCAACGTTTGATATCAATGCCTTTGTTTTGCATAATGGCTTTGTCTTGCACCGTTGCGCCGAACGCAGGAATGACAACTACGTCATCTGCGTGTAAGTTTTCCCAAGGAATGAGTTGTTTTCCAGTAGAAGTTTTGATAAATTGAAGTCCTCTACGGGTCAAATCTTCATTTATATATGGATTATGAATTAGCTCACTCACCATATATACGGGCTTGCCTACATTGTATTCGAGGGCTTGATATGCCATTTCAATGGCGTTTTCTACGCCTTTACAAAAGCCAAAATGTCTTGCTATACGAAATTTCACTTTTCCAAAGTCCAAGGTTGTAGGAGTATAATCTCTTTCACCTTGTCGCACTTCTTTTATCATGCCAAGAATTGCGCTTCTATACAAGGCAGCGTACTGCCCTAAGTCATAATTTTTTTTGAGTGCACGTGAAGTATATTCTTTCATATATGTAAGAAAAGTGTATATTTTAGAATCTTTTTCAGATTTGGTGTAATTTTTGTTATTTTGTGCTGCTATTTATTGTTCTCGACTGTTTTCTATTTTTATTGTATATTTTTTCTCGCATCTAATTTCATAATATTTATGTCTAAACAATTATTGTTCTTAGTAGTTTGTTTTTTTTGTCATTTTTTAATGGGACAAGGGGAAAGTGATGTTTTTACTATGCCTTCTAAAATGTCTATGCCTAAACCTGTGAGTTCTAATACCAAGGAAGAACCCAAAAAAGCAGATGCAAATCAGAGAAATACGCCTACAAAAGATGTTACACCTGCAAAAGAAGTTCCTGCAAAAACAACGCCTGTAAAAGAAGTTACTCCTGCAAAAGACGTTCCTGCAAAAACAACACCTGCAAAAGACGTTATTCCTGCAAAAGACGTTCCTGCAAAAACAACGCCTGTAAAAGAAGTTACTCCTGCAAAAGACGTTCCTGCAAAAACAACGCCTGCAAAAGACGTTATTCCTGCAAAAGACGTTCCTGCAAAAACAACGCCTGTAAAAGAAG
>JAAFHL010000472.1:0-2613 GCA_013298365.1 Bacteroidota bacterium
GTTTTACCTGACCTTTCCCATTCAAAGTCAAGCGACAAAAGGGGAATGGAACTTTAATCTCAAGCCAATATATTATTTATCTTTATTGGATTTTTTATATGAACCCGCTAAAGATGCAAAAGTATTTCGGGATATTGCGCTCAAAGACCAGTTTAATGCGCTATTTTATGACAAATTGTTTCTAAAATACATACAGCTTCCCGCCTTTACAAAACAAGAACACGAACTTGTTGAGCGTACCGACAAATGGTTATATTACCTTAAAAACATAGAAAATATGCAAGAAAATATTCCACAAGTATTTACCTCAGATAAGGTATTTAATAAAGTATTATCTGTGGCAGAAATAGCCGCATTAAAGCCAAATGAATACCAAGATTATCAAGTGAGCCGTATGCAGTATTTAGAGATTCATGCAGCCTTAGAAACAGCTTTTGAAGATGGGATTGCAGAAGGGAAAAAGGATTTGAAACAAGTTATTAAATTGGCAGAGAAGCGGTTTAAGGAAGCAAAGCAAGAAGCAGAAGAAGCAAAGCAAGAAGCAGAAGAAGCAAAGCAAAAATTGTTGAATAAACAAAAAGCTATCTCCAAGAAACAAGTATCAAAAGGTATGAGTGTTACTGAAGTTGCTGATATGTTAGAAATAACAATAACAGAGGTAGAAGCATATTTAAGGGATTAAATAAATAATATAGAACTTATACACAACAAAAGTAATACCGCATTTAATTTTATAATGGCAGTTTATAATCACCGTGAAATCGAAGCCAAATGGCGACAATATTGGAAGGAAAACAAGACTTTTGTCGCTGACAAAAATCCTTCTGACAAACCAAAATACTACGTCCTCGACATGTTTCCCTACCCTTCTGGTTCGGGCTTGCATGTAGGGCATCCGCTGGGCTATATCGCTACTGACATCACCGCTCGCTACAAAAGAGCGAAGGGCTACAATGTGTTACATCCGATGGGATTTGATGCTTTTGGTTTACCTGCGGAACAATATGCGATTCAAAAGGGCGTACATCCTGTACTTACCACCAAAGAAAATACAGAACGTTATTGGCAGCAAATGGAGCGTTTGGGCTTTTGCTACGACCCCGAATGTGAGTTGCGCACTTCTGATGCGTCTTATTATAAATGGACTCAATGGATTTTCTTGCAATTATTCAAATGCTATTATTGCAATGATACGCAACAAGCTCGCCCAATTTCGGAGCTGGAAGAAGCTTTTGCAACAGAGGGAAATACAACTATCAACGCAGCAACTACGCAAAAAGAAATCTTTTCTGCGGAGCAATGGACTGCTTTCTCTGAAAAGGAAAAACATGACATTTTGATGCACTATCGCCTTGCTTTTCAGTCTTTTGGCTATGTAAACTGGTGTCCAGAATTGGGGACGGTTTTGGCAAATGACGAGGTAAAAGATGGTAAGTCGGAGCGTGGAAGTCATCCTGTGGAAAGGCGCAAAATGCCGCAATGGATGTTGCGAATTACAGCGTATTGTGAAAGGCTTTTGGCAGGTTTGCAAGAAGTGGATTTTCCTGAATCTATCAAATTGGCGCAAGCAAATTGGATTGGGCGCAGTGAAGGCGGACTTATCAGTTATCAGTTATCAGTTAGCAGTGAACAAGCCTCTCAAAACAGTTCTATCAGTCAAATCAGTCGTACACATTTAGAGATTTTTACCACTCGTCCAGATACCATTTTTGGCAATACCTATATGGTGATTGCGCCTGAGCATGATTTGGTGGAAAGCATCACAACGCCTGAACAAAAAGCAGATGTAGCAGCCTATCTTGCGTGGGCAAAAAATCGTTCGGAGCGTGAAAGACAAGTGGATACCACAAAAACAGGCGTTTTTACAGGTGCGTATGTAATTCACCCTTTTACAGGCAAAAAACTCCCGATTTGGATTTCGGATTATGTGTTGATTGGCTATGGAACGGGCGCAATTATGGCAGTTCCTGCGCATGATGAAAGAGATTATGAGTTTGCGAAGAAATTTGGGTTGGAAATTGTGGAAGTCGTTGCCCCCCCCATCAATTCCCCCCAAAGGGGGGATAATGGGGGGGGAGAAGCATTTGTTTCTAAGGAAGGAACAATCATTCATTCCGATTTCATTACAGGCATGTCTGTAAAGGAGGCTATTTCTACTGTTTTGGCAAAAATAGAAGAAGAAGGCATAGGAAAACGCCAAGTTACCTATAAAATGCGTGATGTAATCTGGTCAAGACAGCGTTATTGGGGAGAACCTACGCCAATTAAGGTAAAAAATGAGATGTATTACCCCGTAGCGGAAAGTGAATTGCCCATTATCTTGCCAGAAATGGAAGATTTTAAGCCCACAGGTCAGCCTGAATCGCCTTTGGTGAAAGCTACCGATTGGCTTAGCTTAGAAGATGGCTTTTTGCGGGAAACAAATACAATGCCTGGAGCTGCGGGTTCAAGCTGGTATTTTCTCCGTTATTTTGACAGAGATAATAATCTTCATTTTTCCGAAAGAAAAAAATCAGATTATTGGATGCCTGTGGACTTGTATGTAGGCGGTGCAGAACATGCCGTAGGACACCTGTTATATTCTCGTTTTTGGACAAAATTTCTCAAAGATTT
>JAAFHL010000472.1:2623-4067 GCA_013298365.1 Bacteroidota bacterium
AAGATTTGGGCGAAGTAAACTGCGAAGAGCCTTACAAAAAGCTCGTCAATCAAGGCATGATTCAAGGCACTTCTGCTTTGGTCTATCGCCACAAAGAAACTAACGAATATTGGTCTGCGGATTTGGTAGAAAATGACAAGGATTTTTCTACTTTGTATGCCGATGTTAATTACGTGAAAAACAGCCGTTTAGATATTCCTGCGTTTGAAGCTTTGTACAATGAAACAGGAAGCATTTTCCACAAAAATAAACAAGATGAATTTTTGACAACTTCTTTGGTAGAAAAAATGTCAAAATCTCGTTTCAATACGGTCAGCCCCGATGCGATAAGCGATGAATATGGCGCAGATACGTTGCGCTTGTATGAGATGTTTTTGGGACCGATAGAAGCCTCAAAACCTTGGAATACAGATGGCATTAGCGGCGTTGTGAAGTTTTTGAGAAGGGTTTACAATTGGTTTACAGATGACAATGATGTGTTAAAAGTGAATGATGAGCCAGCTAATTTTGAAGAAAATAAAGCACTTAACAAACTCATTAAAAAAGTAGGCGAAGACATCGAAAAATTGTCGCTCAACACTTGTGTGCCAGCATTTATGATGTTTTTGGCAGAAATCACGGATTTGAAATGCCAAAAAAGAGCGATTATGCAGCCCTTTTTGAGTGTGCTTGCGCCTTTTACGCCACATATTTCAGAAGAGTTGCATGAAAAAATGGGCAATGTAGGAACGATTTTAGATGTGCCTTTTCCAGAACTAAACGAAAGTTATTTGGTAGAAGATTCGGTAAAAATGGCGATTCAAATCAATGGAAAAGTGCGGGCAGAAATGGTTTTGTCAGTAACTGCTACACAATCCGAAGTAGAAGCCCTTTTGCAAGACAATGCCGATGTGTTGAAATGGACAGAAGGAAAGCCTTTCAAAAAAGTGGTATATGTGCCGAGAAGAATTGTGAATGTGGTGGTGTAGTTTTTTTATCAACCATATAAGAACATATAAGTTTATTACTGCCCCTTTTCTGCGGAGACGCAGAAGGGGGCAGCACAAAAAGAATAAATTATGACTATTTCTTTTACCGTCGCAAGTTATGCTTTTGCAAAAAATAGAAGCACTAAACAAAATGTTCCTACAAAAATGGACTACGATAAGCTTGTTTTTACACTGGGCATGAAGTGATAAAAAAAGAAAAATGGGAGCTGTGGCAGGGAGAATGGCAGGCTGTAGGATTAGCGGATTAAAATATCTTTTGCTTTTTTTGTAGTAAAAGCTATCTTTGCAACATCAAATACAGATTAATTATGGCAAAAGATATTTATCACCAAATTGTAAAAATAGCTTTAGAAAAAGAAGCTTCGTTAATAATGCGAATCAAGGGTTAAAAATTTAATGTAAATACATAATTATTAACTATTTACATCTTTTCTCACTGTCCCCCAGGGACAAAA
>JAAFHL010000473.1 GCA_013298365.1 Bacteroidota bacterium
GAATCGGCGGATTCACAGGATTATGCTTTTTGTTAGAGTCGCCTGACGAAACAGGCATTTTGACTTTTGTAGGCACACCATTGTTGCTACCCCCCGCATCAATCACAACCGAATATTCCAACTTTCCTTGTGGACCAATACACTTGCGCACGGCTTGTTTTAGCAATGTTAAAAAATGAGACTCTATGTATTCGTAGAAAAATTGACTTGGCACTTCGATTGTCAAAATATGACCCTCAAAGCGGATAGGTTTTATCGGACCAAACCAAGTGCTAAAACTGTCTTCCGCAATATTTTCACGAATGGTGTTTAGACACTGGTTCCAGATGTCAATGTGTGGAGGTGCCATTACTAACATGCTAAAATTGTGCGATTAAAAAAATGTAATTTTTCCTTTTGTAGCTTACATTTTAAAGCAGAGCATAAAGGTGCGAATAAACTTTCAGAAAAAAAAACTTGTGTATGAATTATTTTTTACATCTTTACTTTTTTTTTTACAAACCATTGATTTACAGAAATTTAAACTTTAAATGCTGTGTATCAATATATTAGCCTATATATGTGTAAGTAATTACTTTAACTGTTTATATTTAATATTTTTATATTTATTTGATAATCAGTTTTTTATAGAATAAAAATGAAATTATATTAAAAGTGTTTTTTTGTATATAAAAAGGCATAATAAACAGTAAATAAATAAAATAAATAAACTCTTATTATGTGCTTTTTTTTAGCAAAAAAATATAAAAAAAATAGTTTTATCACTTGTGCTATTCAAGTACGACTTTTATGTTTAAGCACTATCTATTACAAAAAAGCTAAGTATTATTAATTTTTCAGTCTTTTCCATAAAAATGTGTATTTTTGTTCCTTCGTAATGAAAGTCAATATGAAACAAAAAATTATTTTTATTATAATTGCGATTTCTCTCTTTTTGCCGCTACTGCATTATGCACAGCGTTCCAAAGCCCGTGCCATGCTCGCAAAAGACAGGTCTCGTTTGGAGAAGAAAATTTCAGCAGTAAATACATTATTGTCAGAAACTGCCTCAAAAAAAGAGAAATCAAGGAATGAATTAACTGTAATTGACAAACAAATTCATTTGAGGGGGCAATTAATTGAGACATTAGAGAATGAGATATTGGATATAACGGTATTAATTCCCGATTTAGAAATAGAAATTGCAGATTTGGAAAATGATTTGGGGGGACTTCGCAAAAATTATGGCGCAACTGCACAACTTACGTATAAGACTTTCAATGAGGAGAATATATGGCTGTCTATTTTGAGTGCCGAAAATTTGTCGGAAGCCTATTATAGAATGGTCTATTTTCGTCAGTTTAGTGCCTATCGCACCAAGCAAATGCAGTCTTTGGTGCGTTCACAAAAAGTGTTAGAGGACAAAATTTCAGCGTTAAATCTTTCTATCAAGGAAAAGGAACTACTTATTCAAGAAAAGCAAAGTGAAGTAGAAAAGTTAGAAACAAGTAAAACAAGTAAATCCTCTTTGTATTTATCTTTGAAAGAAAAGGAAAGTAATTATAGACAAGAACTTGAATCTCAAAGACTTGCCTTAAAAGATTTGATTGAAAATATGGATATTTTGCCTGCTGAACCTGCTCCTACGCCACTCCCTCCTGTTTCGCCAGAGGACGCTCCAAAATTAGTAGAAAAGCCCAAAGAAAAGCCGAAAAGAACCGCTTATGACCCCACAGGCAAGGATTTTGTGAAGCAAAAAGGCAGCCTGCCTTGGCCCGTAGATGAAGATAAGAGCATTATTGTCGGAAAATATGGACATACAGAAGATGAATATGGCAATAAGGTCAAAAATGATGGTATTTTTGTGCGTACCCCTAAAGGACAAAGTGTTAGTGCTGTATATGAGGGCAAGGTAACTGCTGTGTTAAAAGTGCCTGCAAGTGGCACAATGGTCATTGTTTCGCATGGCGATTACCGCACCGTATATGCAAATTTACGAGAAAGCCACGTTTCGACAGGTGACATTATAAAAGCAAAACAATCTATTGGCATTGTTCGGAGCGACCCACGCACAGACGAAAGCATTTTTCATTTTCTTGTACATAAAACGCCAGATACCTATTTAGACCCGATAAAATGGTTAGAAAGGGAAAAGTAATTTTGGGTGCAACACTTTTTTATTAGCAATGTAAATAAAGTATTAATTTAAAGATACTAATACCTTGATTATTAATACTTTCATTATTTTTTAATTTTACATTATTAATTTTTAATTTCTTAGCAACTACATACACACACATTCATGAAACATTTCATTTTATGCCTATTATTTTGTAGCTTAGGCGGTATTTATAAGATGTCAGCACAGCCTATTCATAAAGAAATGCCTGATATGGCGCAATTTAGTGGGGATAAAAAAGGGCTAAGCGAATTGCTACAATATTTGTTGGCATCTGATAGAAGAACACGCAATAAAATGTCGGCTTTGTTGAAACCTACAGATGAGGATTATGAAACCGTTTTTATAGAACAGGCGTTTGCTGCCAAAATTCATCGTTTTCACCGCCGTTTGAGTAATGCGTATTCGCTTACGATACAACCGAATTTAGCGGGACAAACAGAAATGCTTTTGTGGGAAGTTGATGTACCACAGTTGAAAAACTACGTGGGAGATGCGATGTATTTTCCAGGCGGCTACAAAGAAATAGCTGATAAAATGAATCCCGATTTGCATTATTTTCGATTTAAATATGTGCAGCCTGGGCGTAGTACAGGTAGCTCGTATGATGTATTAGTGTATGTAAATGGCGCATGGCGTTATTTTCCTCGCCCTTGGGCAGCAGATATGAAGAAGTAATGACTTATAATATATTACAAAAAGAAAAACCTTTTTTATGCTAAAAGGTCGTATATTCGTGCGCTAAACATGTATTATATTTTCTTTTTTTATTGATTATTTATGAAATATCAATTACTCTCCATTCTTTGCTTGCTACTGTGTATAGGTAATTTAATGGCGCAACAAGGTTGTCCCAGCGTCAAAATAAATGTGGCAGGGCAAGATACAACCTTTGCTTGTTGTGGTACTCTGACCGCTTCTTATGTACAAAATGCCCAAACTACGGCTTACACAGTAGGACAAATCCCCTATTTACCTTTTACATTTACGGGGGGGACACCTGTTATTGTAAATACAGATGATATTTGGTCAGGAGTGGTAAATTTGCCATTTACTTTTTGTTTTTATGGAAATACTTATAATCAATGTGTGATTGGTGCAAATGGTTTGATAAGTTTTAATACGGGATATGCAAATCAATATTGCCCTTGGCCCATTAATAATCCTATTCCTTCTAATAACAATCCGCTCAATTCTATCATGGCTCCCTTCCATGATATAGACCCAAGTATGGGAGGAAATATTAACTATCAACTTTATGGGACATATCCTTGTCGTATTTTGGTGGTAAATTGGAATCAAATCCCTATGTATCAATGTAATAATCAAATAGCAAGACAGCAAATCGTGATTTATGAAACGACTAATGTTATAGAAACATATATCGCAAATAAGCCTACTTGTAATGGTTGGAATGGTGGAGATGCGATTCATGGCATACAAAATGCCACAGGTACACTCGCAACCGTTGTGCCTGGTAGAAATTTCCCTACAAACTGGACGACATCAAATGATGCTCGCCGTTTTACACCATCTGGAGGTGCTTCAAATGTTACCCTAAATTGGTATCAAATGGGCAGCCCTACGGTGATTGCCACAGGAACAAGTGTGCAGGTATGTCCTTCTGTTTCAACGAATTATATCGTTCAAGCTATATATGACCCTTGTGTAGGTATCAATATTACTAAATATGATACGGTTTTTGTAAATATAATCGGAAATACGACTATCACAAGTACTTCACAAGTTAATATTCCCTGCAATGGCGGAAATACAGGAGCTGCTTCGTTTACCTATCAAACAACTTCCCCAAATCCTGTAGCAATTTGGTGGAGTCCGCCTGTGAGTACGACA
>JAAFHL010000474.1 GCA_013298365.1 Bacteroidota bacterium
AAATCAATACAAAGAATTACAAGAAAATGTAATAAAACAAGTCCCTGTCTTTCTCAAACGTTTGCTTATCAAAATAGGAAATGGCATAAAAGTGATTTCGATTGCAGAAGTAAGCTATTTTTTTACGCAAAATAAGACCGTTTATGCGGCTTTGTTATCTGGAAAAAACTATCCGATAGATTATAATTTAGATGAAATTGAGTCATTATTAGCACCGAATCAATTTTTTAGGGTAAATCGGCAATTTATGGTTTCAGTGAATGCTGTGTTACAAATGTTTGTTTATAGCAAATCAAGGCTAAAATTGATGTTGCAACCTACGATTGAAACGGAAGTAATTGTGAGTTATGAAAAAGTAGCTGCTTTTAAAAAATGGTTGATGGAGAATTGAGGGGTAACAAAAACCTGTAAGGTTTCTAACACCTTACAGGTTTTAAACGTTAGTTTATCCTCACAATCAACTTATTCTTTTTCCCTTTTTGAATAAACAAATATTTGCCATAAAAAGCATTTTCCATGGACAAAGAAAAAGCATTATCCGTAATTTTTACGCCATTTACCGAAACCGCTTTATCTGTTTCAATGATTTGACGAGCATTTCCACGAGAAGTTGCTACTTTTATTTCTATCAAAAAATCGGTCAAAGTCATGCCTGCCGACAAAGTTTCTGCGGAAAGTTTACGCAAATCATTTTCTGCGGCATTTTCAATCACCGATTCCCATTCCTCCTCCGAAAAACCTGCTAACATTTCTGCCCCAATTTGCGGATTGAACATAAAAGCCGTCATGTTGATAGCACTTTGTAGCCCATTTTCACCATGAATAAGACGAGTAACCTCACTTGCCAAAGCCTTGTGTACCAAACGTTTAGATTTATCTATTTCGCCTTCATCTATGATAGTTTGTATTTCAGCAGTAGGCAAAAAAGTAAAAATCTTGATATATTTTTCTGCATCTGCATCAGAAACATTGAGCCAATATTGATAAAACTGGAAAGGCGAAGTGCGTTTTGCATCAAGCCAAATATTTTTGCCATCAGCCGTTTTGCCAAACTTTGTGCCGTCTTCTCTTGTTACCAAAGGTGCGGTAAAAGCATATAACTTGGCATCACTGTTTTCGCCTTCAATTTTGCGGGTCAGTTCTGTACCTGTTGTGATATTTCCCCATTGGTCAGCACCGCCCATTTGCAGGGTTACACCTTTGTTTTTGTAGAGCCAATAAAAATCATAGCCCTGTACAAGTTGATAGGTAAATTCGGTATAAGAAATGCCTTGCTCCGATTCGATACGATTTTTGACCGAATCTTTGGACTTCATGTAGTTGATAGTGATGTATTTACCCACTTTTCGCAGAAACTCCAAAAAGCCCATTTCCTTAAACCAATCGTAATTATTGACCATTTCGGCAGGATTTACGGCTGTCTCAAAATCCAAATAACTACGCAACTGTGCATGTACGCAAGCCTGATTGTGGCGCAAAGTCGTTTCGTCCAAAAAATTTCTTTCTGCACTTTTGCCCGAAGGGTCGCCAATCATGCCCGTAGCCCCGCCCACAAGCGCAAAAGGCTTATGTCCATAATTTTGCAGGTGTTTGAGCAAAGTCATCGGCACGAGATTGCCAATATGCAAGGAATCCGCCGTAGGGTCAAAGCCCACATACGCCCCAATTTTGTTTTTTTCGAGGTAGTCTTCTGTGCCAGGCATGATGTCTTGTACTAAGCCACGCCATTTGAGTTCTTGTATGAGTGTCATGTATTTCTAGTTTTTTGTTACAGCTTGAATAAGGTTTTCTACCCAATTTTTGAAACGGGGAGACTTTTCTAACATTTTTTCTATCCCTGTATTTATTGCTATTATATCTACCCCACTGGTTATTTTCTTATATTTTTTACCATACTTTTCATAAATTGCTATCAATCTTTTAGACGGTGCTGTTTTAGGGCTATTATTAATATCTTCAATATTAGGATATTGCGCAGCAATTTCAGCCACCTCTTTTTGAATTCCATCATCTTCTAAGGCAAAACCGTTTTCTACATCTGCAAAAAACAAAGTCTCCATTTCATGCCTAAGAATATTGGGAATAAAATGGGAACAATCATTTCTGATACTTTTTACTTCTGCCAGTAAAGCATTTTCCATACATTTGATTCTATCCTCAGAAGCTACTTGCTTGAGACAATTTTCATAGTTGGGCAGTTTTTGTTCGCTATTTATTCCATAATGGTCTATCATTGTAGATATTATGGTATTTTCTTTGAAAAGTAATGGTTCTATTGTGTTTTTGAAATGTTGAATATTATTAAAACCATGTCCGCCTCCTTTTACCTCAATAGGAATTGCTTGGATATGACGATGCAAACCTTTTTGAATAAGATAAGGCTTTAACAGCCTATTAAAAAACTGCACTTCTGTCTGTCCTTCTACCACAACATATAAATTTTTCATGGTATTCCTCCTATTACATTTTTATTCCACAAATCGCCAATGCTATAATTTTGCAACCAATCTGCTAAGGTCTCGCTACTTTGCCTCACAAAAACAGACTGATTATCCATTCTATCCACTGTAATAATATCTTCTGGCGTAAAATTATCGACCAAAGTTACCGACTGCGTAGCAACAATAATTTGACTTTGTGCAGAGGCATTGTCAATTAAAGCGGCTAATCTATGAATGGCAGAAGGGTGCAAACCCAATTCTGGCTCATCTATAATGATAACTTTTGGCAAATTTGGTTGCAAAAACAAGGTTACTAATGCCATGAAGCGCAATGTTCCATCAGAAAGATGTGTGGCATTGAGGTACATATCAGAGTCTTTTTCCTTCCATTCTAAGCGGATTTTGTTTTCATTAATCCTATCAGGTGCAAGCAAAAAACGCTCAAAAAAAGGCGCAACTGCCCGAATTGTCATTTCTATTTTTTTGAAATCTTTGGGATGTTTTTCTTGCAAAAAATACAAATAAGCAGCTAAATTGCTGGCATCTTTTTTTAAATAGCGATTGTCATCTATATTGCATTTTTGCTTTATTGCTGCTGTATCACTTGTATCATGGAAGTGAAATACCTGAAAAGATTCCATATAATTACTCAAATAGTAATATCTGGCTTCTCCTTTTTCGATTAGGTGGCTTTCTTTGTCTCCTTTCCCAATGATTGAATTGCTCCACTTATAGCCTGTGTGAAACTGATGTTCTTCTATTTCAAAAAATAAACTCCCTGATTGTGTGGGTTTTAGGATAGCATGATAAGCATTTTTCTGGTCAAATTCAATACGAAATGAAAGATTATCCGACTTTTTCAGCCCAAAATACAATAAATTCTCTGCACCATCTTTTGCAGCAATATAGTTTTGCAAATCTTGATGATAAAGATACCTTAATAGAGTAAAGAATCCTATAAAATTGCTTTTCCCCACACCATTCCCACCAATCAGAATATTTATCGGGAGTAATCGCAAGTTCATTTCTCGAATAGATTTAAAATTTTTTATCGCTATATTTTCTACCATACAATCGTTTTATGGGGCAAAGGTAACAAAAAAAATAAATTGAGTTCTTTCTTTTCTACATTCAAATGGAAATATTTCCCTATTTTTGCAAAAAACGTATTCATTTATCAGCAACATTTACAAACATGAAAATTCTTATTTCATTTGACGACACAGGCAGCATGTCCTCTCTTAGAAAAGTGGTAAGAGAAAAATGTACAGAATTTGTCAATCACTTGTTTGACAGGTTCAAAGGCTTACAAATTGCGGTCATTATTCACAATGATTATTGCGATAGAGACACGATTCAGCAATTAGATTTTACTTTTGAAAGAAGCAAAATCACCGAATTTATCAACCGTAGTTCTTCTTCTGGAGGCGGCGATGCAGATGAGTGCTACGAGTATGTATTGCAACTTGCTACACAAATGAATTGGGACGATTCCGACAAAAAAGTGGTGATTATGATAGGTGATTGCAATCCGCACCCTGTGGGCTACAAATATGGCGGCACTACTT
>JAAFHL010000475.1:0-663 GCA_013298365.1 Bacteroidota bacterium
GAAATAGTCGCCTCTAAAACCTACTATTTTTGCTTCTGTTTTTAATCCGTCCATTTTTGCGGTTCTATCAGAAAAAAGCCCTGTACAAAAAATGAGTTTTTTACCTTTGTAAGTACCTGCATTTGTTACAACTTCGGAGAATGTTTCTCCCCTTATAACATTCAAAACCTTTCTTTCTGTCAAAATTTGGCTTTTAGGATTCATGCCTCTTACCAAATCCGCCAATTTAAACACAACGCCTGGAAAATCCACAATACCTGTGCAGGGTACCCATATAGCAGCAATGCCTGTGGTACAAAATGGCTCAATATCTAAGATTTGCTTGGCATTTATTCGTTGGATTCCTTCTGTTTCATTTGCGATGCCATTGTTGAAAATTTTGTCTAAAAAAGGCAACTCACTTTCCTGCGTAGCCACAACAATTTTGCCACATACATCATGCGCTACTTTATATTCTTGACAAAATTTGACCAATTCCCGTCTGCCTTTTACGCAGTTTATGGCTTTATAAGAACCTGGTTTATAGTACAATCCCGAATGAATGACGCCCGAATTTCGCCCTGTTTGATGCATAGAAAGATGAGGCTCTTTTTCTAACACCAAGATATTCAAGTCTCTATGCCGAGCTTGTATTTTGTAAGCAGCACCCAAACCTACGATGCC
>JAAFHL010000475.1:673-4009 GCA_013298365.1 Bacteroidota bacterium
CCGCCACCGATGATGATTACATCAAAAATGGTATTTTGTTCCATAATTTTTTTTCTCGTATCGTTTGACTAAGTAATAGGTAAAAAACAACTTGGTCAAATTATAGATGTAGCATATTTAGCTTGTGCCGTAACACTTAAACACAAGCTAAAGCGTGTACTATAAAAATGCCAAGTTATTTTTTGCACGTTATTAAAGAAACAAAACTATCTTATCAAGGTAATTGTTCCTGCTCGTTTGTAGGCAACATTATTAATGGTAAGCCCCCAAGCCGTAAACGTATAAACGCCTTCTGGACAAGGTTTACCGTCTTTTGTACCATTCCAACTATCTTTTATAGAAGTTAATTCCGTAATTACCTTGCCCCAACGGTCAAAAATTGTCATATTGAAACTAATAACATTCAAGCCATTAACCTGATACTCGTCATTATGGTTATCGCTATTTGGCGTAAATACATTTGGAAACCACAATACGCCTTCTGGTATGATGATAAAATTCATGGTTGCTGTATCTGGACAAATTTCTGAGCCATTGTAAGCAATCAGCAGGGCAGTTATGCTACTATCAGGAAACAAATACGTATGATTTGGGCTGGTCATTACCTCAAAATCACCATCACCAAACAGCCAAAGATAGCTCATTGCATATTGCGATTGATTGCTAAAATGAATGGGCGTATTGACAAAAATGGCTTCTTCATTTGTGGGATAAGTCGTGAACGCAGCGATAGGTGGCGAAACATCTTTTAAAGGAATGGTTTTCTTTTTGCTGCACGCATTTTGGTCTGTTACATAAAAAGTATAGCTTTCATTTCCCACAATATTCAGTAAATCAGTATTTTGCAATACCCCATTAGACCAGCTATATATAAGAGGAGGCACGCCGCCCGATACCGCTACGCTCATTGAGCCATTGGGCAAAGTACAATAGGAAGGATTCGTTTCTATCAAATCAATCACAATCGCATCGGGTTGCGTGATATTGATGGTTTGAGAAAAAGTACATAAGTTTGCATCATATACCGTAACCGTATATGTACCTGTGTCTAAGTTCACGTTGCGGATAAAACGAGGCGGCTGCGTATTCCAAGTATATGTGTATGGCAAAGTTCCACCTTGCATAACAATATCTCCTTTTCCATTTTTGGCATTATAACAAGTTACATTTTGCGCAGAAACCGTTCCTTGCAAAGGTGCAGGTTGTGTGAGGGTAAAGCTCATGCTGTCTTTACAACTAAAATGGTCGCTAACAATGAGTTGATAGTTTCCTGCTGCTAAATTATTGGCAACATTTGTGGCAGAAATGGCAGGATTCCAATCATAGTTAAAAGGTGCAGCCCCTTGTTGTATATTGACCGAAATTTGCCCATTTGTTTCTCCAAAACACCTGATATCCTGCACATTTATAGGCATTATTACAGGCAAAGTAGAAGCAATAACTTGCGTATTTTGGGTAATTTTGCAAGCATTAGCATCTGTAACTTGTATTAAATATGCACCTGCGGGTAAATTGCTTGCCGTAGATATGGTTGAAACGCCATTTGTCCAAACATAAGTATAAGGTTGAACGCCGCCACCTATGACAACCGAAGCCGTTCCATCTGCAAATCCAAAACAAATCGTATCACCTATCGCAATGCCTGTGAGTTGTGGCGGTTGTGTTACAGCAAAGTTTTGAGAAACCAAACAATTATTTGCATCTGAAATATAGGCAGTATAATTTCCTGCGGGAAGATTTAACAGGGAGTCATTTCCGATAAAACCATTTGACCAACTGTATATATAAGGTAAAACGCCGCCTTGACCTGTCGAAATTGCCATCGCTTTTACATCAGCAAAACACAAATTATTGGTATTTGAAACATTGATAGAAAGTAAAGACGGCTGTGTAAGCACAAAACTTTGGGTATCCGTACAGTTGTAAAAGTCTATAACGGTTACAAAATAATTGCCTGCACCTATTCCATTTGCTACATTTGTGGCAGAAACATTGGGATTCCATACATAGTTGAGGGGTGCAGTGCCATTACTTACGGTAATAGAAGCCGAGCCTGTTCCACCAAAACATAAAGGATTGGTAAAAGCAGAAGACGCAATCGTGGGCGGAATCGGAGCTGCAACGGTAATTGAGCTATCAACGAAACAACCATTTGTGTCTTCTACATGAATCGAATATACGCCCCCTGCAAGGTTGGCTAAATTCGTGGTATTGAGGGTAAGATTTCCATTCCATGTATAAGTATAAATAGGACTGCCTCCACTTATTAGCACATTTGTAGTACCATTGTTATTACCACAAGTTGCAGGGCTTGCCGTTAAGGAATTGATAACTAATTGCGGAGGTTGCGTAATGAGAATATTATTAATATTTGTACTACAATTACTTGAATCTGAAATAATTACATTGTAATTACCTGCACCGATATTAGCTAAATCTTGGGTATATTGAACAGGATTTGTATTCCAGGTATAAGTGTAAGGCAAAATCCCACCTGATACATCAATGCCTATACTGCCATTCAATT
The DNA here is from genome assembly GCA_013298365.1 of Bacteroidota bacterium. GTDB lineage: Bacteria > Bacteroidota > Bacteroidia > J057 > J057 > JAAFHL01. Next base: position 3,201 of record JAAFHL010000475.1, read on the forward strand.
CGCCATAGCAATTCACATTTGTTACGCTTAATAAATTTGCGTTGATAGGTATTTGTTGAATGAGTACAAAGGTTTGAGAATCAAGGCAATTGTAAAAGTCTGCTACGCTCACAAAATACGTTCCTGCGGGCAGGTTATTGGCAATATTTGTCGCAGAAACATTGTGCGACCAACTATATACAAGGGGATTTGTTCCGTTATTTATACTCAAATTGATAGAACCTAATGCGCCAAAACAAACAGGATTGGTTAAGCTGTCTAACACAATCGTAGGCGAAAGCGGTACTGCAACCGTAATGTTGCTATCTACCGTACAACCATGCGAGTCAGAAATCTGAATATTATATGTGCCGCCATTTAGATTAGATAAGGTACTTGTATTGAGAACTAAGTTATTATTCCAAGTATAGGTATAAATAGGATTTCCCCCCGCAGCCACAACCGCAGTTGTGCCATTTGCATTGCCACAAGTAGCAGGCGCAGCCGAAAGCGAACTAATGATAAGTGCAGTAGGTTGTGCTACTAAGATGTTTGTAATCGTTGCACTACAATCCTGTGCATCTGTAACCGTTACTTCATAAATACCTGCGGGCAAATTACTTACATCTTCGGTAATTTGTATAGGATTTGTATTCCATGTATAGGTATATGGCAACGTTCCGCCCGAAGCTGTGATGTCTATGCTTCCATTTGACTCCCCATTACAATTTACATCTACCACATTTGCAAGTACAGCCGTTAAAGCAGTAGGTTGTGTAAGCACAAAACTTTGGGTATCCGTACAATTATAAAAATCGAGATCGGAAGAG
>JAAFHL010000476.1 GCA_013298365.1 Bacteroidota bacterium
TACGCCTTTGCTTTTTGAGGAATTGTAAGTGTTTGTGTCATTTATATAGAATAATCTGCGAAATCTATTGTTTAGTGAGTTTGTCGAACTATTATCTGCGTTTATCTGCGAGACTGCAAAAGTAATATATTTTTCCTGTCAAAACCACAGCAGATGCAAAAATTAACGTTGCAAACACCAAATGAAAAGGTTGCAAGTATTTAGGCATTCCCAACGCATCTAAGCCCATGCCCAAAGCGATTTCTGCAAAAATAAAAAATAAAAAGGTATAAGTCCATTTTTCAATCGTTTTATACAGAAAAAAGGCTCTTAATTTTGTTAGCCAAAAACCTGATAATAAAATAATTAACCAATAAAAACTTGTATGATAGCGATAGATTGAGCCCAAATGTTGTATCCATTCACCTCTTGCACTTTCTCCCATGGCTTTTGCTACAACATCTACATTTTCACGCACTTGCGTTCCCAAGATAATTTGCATCAAAACCGTAAAAGCAACAGCTATGCCTATAAAAAAGAGGCTTTTAGGAATATTTTTTGTATTTGTTTCATTCTTGGGGTACGTTTCGGCTACGCTCAACGACCCAAGGGTAGGTGGAAAAGCCATTAAATAAGCAGCTATCAAGACCATCAACAGTATCATCGCAACTACCATATGTATGGTAATCATGCCTGTATGTAGGTTCAAATCCACCACTTTTTTGCCGAGCCAGCCCTCAAAACCTACCAAAATTACCCCTAAACCACTTAGCCAAGTGATATAGGATTTTGTCTTACGAAATGGCAAAGAGGTAACAAACATGCCTATAATGAACAAACCCGTAAGTGCACCAATTAAGCGATTAACATATTCTATCCATGTTTTATAAACATTGAATTTTTCGCCATTCAAATGATGCGCAGTTATCCATTCCTGCGAAAGCTGACATTCACAAGTAGGTGGCACCCACATACCAAAACATTTGGGCCAATCGGGGCAACCCATTCCCGCACCTGTGCTGCGCACAAAACCACCTACCCATATCAAAAACACGACAATCCCAATGGTTAAATAAGCAGCTATTTTAAAACGGTGAATTTGTTTGTCTGTCATATCATTTATTTTGTAAACATAACTATATTTATAGGTAATGGTTTTGCCTTTTGCCCGCCAAAGATTATTTATTCAAAAAAAAGTGGAAAAGTTTAAAGTAATTTCAAAACTGCTTCGTCTCCTCCCATATAAGATTTAATCACAACATTATGCAACATTCAATTTTCAAATCTATCATCATGGGCGTATTAGTTGGCGGCGTTTTATTTGTCGCTTCCATGATATTATTTCGTGTTTTATTTTTCTTGTTAATTGCAGGCTTGATTGTAAAAGCATTTTCTCGCCACAAAATGAGAAGATACGCACAAAATCGTTTTTATCAAGCATCAAACGAGGAGGACGTGTATGAACCTTTTCATCAAAATCCAGCGTATGCTTGGGCTTCTGCACAACAACATAGAAATCCCTTTCATCGCAACGAAGAAGCACCTCGTCCCATTATTATTGACTAATAAAACATGAGCAATAACAAAAGATTTATCATTGGCGCAATCGCTGCCGCCCTCACTTTTGGCGGACTCAAAACCTTTGTAGGTTCACATTTTGGCAGGCATCATCTCCCACATTGGGGACAAGAACATGGTGGATGCGAAAAATGGAAACAACATCATCGCTGCGGAGAACATAGCAAACCATTGCAGCAAGAAGATCTAAAATAGTTTATAGTTGAAAATTGACAGTTGATAGTTAATATAACTTCAAGATAATCAAACACTTAAAATTACTACACCTTCTTATACTTCAAACAAAATAAATTTCCCGTTCTGTAAAAATCCGAAGGCAAGGATTTAATAGCATAGTTTTCTGGATTCTTACAGAATGGTGCGCTTAGATAAGTATTCACTAAGGAAATTTATCCCGTTTACAATATAATTTATTTATAACAAACTTTCAAAAGAGATTTTTACATCACTTTTGAGCAAGAGAAACATTGACTTTAAAATCGGTAAGGAAAGCGTGAAAAATAAGTTGTTAAGGTTGCCCATTCTGTAAGAATCCAGAAAACTGATACTTAAACACTTAGCTTTTCTAGATTCTTGCAGAATGGTTATTTTATTTTTCACTCGTTCCTAATATAAGCTAGGGCTGACTATTTTTAACTCAATTCTCAACTTTTCATTCTTAATTTTTCATTATCATGTACGGACATTGCAGAACATCAGAAAATTCAGCGCATTGCGGCGCACACGCAGGACATCACAAATTTCAAGGCTTTGCGGGATTTGGCGGCGGTTTCAGACGACCCAAATATAACGTGCCTACGAATGTAGTAAAAACCGAAACGGCATTTGAAATTCATATTTATGCCTTGGGTTTTGACAAAGAAAACATGAAACTCTCTGTGCTTGGCAACAGCCTGCACATAAGTGGCACAAAAAATGTCGAAGAAGGCTATGAACCGCATTTTATTCGTCAGGAGTTTCCTATCAAGTCATTTGAAAGGGTATTTGAATTGGGCAATAGCATTGACAAAAGCCTGATTTCAGCCAAACAAGAAAATGGCGTGTTAGTTATTACGCTTCCTATCAAGCTCGAAGCGCAGCCACAAGGTATTAATGTGGAATAAGGTAATTCGATGATAATAACCTGTTTTGAGTACTAAAATACTTGAAACAGGTTTAGTTATTTTTTATTTTTGCTAAAAGCCAATTCCTTTCTGCCAAAGGCGAAGTTTCCGCAATTTGTCTATCTAAATCATAGCATATCAGCTCATTTAAGGGGAAATTCTCCACCATTTTCCATAAAATATTGACAAAATTACGGTTTCCGAGTTTGTGCGACTCCGAAATCGTTTTATTTCTGTGCAGAAAAACCCGAAAGCGATTTATGGCAGCATCTAACAAATTCCATTCTTGTAGCTCATAATAACTTTGCAAGAGCAATTTTCGGGCATCTATATTGAAAAAAATATCTTCAAAATCGCTATTTATCAATACTTTACATACATATTGAAATTCTTTTTTCTCAAAAAATAGCCTTGCAAGACAATATTGATAGGTTTCTTCTTGCTTATTTTCAGGTAAAAGCGGCTTATATTTTTCTAAAAAATCGGCAGTCCAAGCCAAACGCCCCAAACGCAAAGCTAAAACTACAATATTTTTGAAATTTGTGGGCTGTAATTGCTGGGAAGTGTTGAGTAAATAACCCATTTGCAAATGCGTTTCAAATAAGCTAAACAACTCATTTTCAAATGATTTATTGCCCTGATTGATATGAAAGATACAATAATTACGCAAATAAGCATGAAGGTTTTTTTGTTCTTCTACCTTAAAACTATGACGATGTTTGTCAATGATTTCACAAGTAGGCACAAAGTGCTGTGTTTCATTTGGAAAGCGCAGCATTTTATAAAGATAAAAATATACAGAAAGCGAAGGATATTCCAATAATTGGGGGCGAATTTCAATATAATTCAAAATCTCGCTCAACATTTCGGGCTGAAATTCACTTTGTAATACCTTTTTTCTACTCAAAGCCGTACAAGCTAATTCCAATTTTTGCGAAATAAAAAAAACATTCAAATGTTCCTCAATTTCAGGCAAATGAAGGGCTACACCTCTTTGTTGCGACTGAATTTTGAAGCGGGCAAGCGTTTCATTTACCCAAAAAAGCTCATATTGTCTTGGGCTGTCATTGATGTCATTTTGGGCAAAATAGCCTTGTATTTTTTCAGCAGTTTTCTCAAAAAAATCGTTTTGCTGGTGCGTAGAATAAAATGCTAGCAATGCCATTCCACTATGAATAGGCTGCTTTTTTTGCTCCTTAAAAATGATAAACTGCTCTATCAAGGCAAAAGCATTGTAACGCAGGCGAGAAAGTTGGGTTTTGTCAAAAGTTGTTTGAGGATAAATGCGTGAAAATAGTATTTCATCGCTTATTTTTTCAGAAAATGAT
>JAAFHL010000477.1 GCA_013298365.1 Bacteroidota bacterium
GGGAGGGCATTTACTCCTTAGTCCCGAAAGACGTTTTGATGCCATTATCCATCATTCACCCGATTTATTTAACAATAAACAATGAGAACAATAGACTTATTTTCAGGTTGTGGCGGATTGTCATTAGGTTTTGAGCGAGCAGGTTTTGAAATTGTAGCAGCGTATGATAATTGGCGACCTGCCACTGAAATTTATAACATGAATTTTGGACATAAAGTACATGAAATAGATTTATCTGATATAAAAGATTACACAATATTCAAAAATTATGCACCAGAAATGATTATTGGCGGTCCGCCTTGTCAAGATTTTTCGAGTGCAGGCAATCGTAATGAAGAAAAAAGAGCAGACTTAACGGTACAATTTGCTCAAATTGTCTCCAGAGTAAAACCTACCTTTTTTGTTATGGAAAATGTTGAGCGAATAGTAATAACACAAACTTTAGCAAAAGCAAAAGAAATTTTATCTTTGGCAGGCTATAAACTACATGAAATCATATTAAATGCTAGTTTGTGTGGCGTTCCACAATTGCGAAAAAGATATTTTCTCATTGGAGAATTAGCAGAAAATAGTAAATCATTGCAACCGTATTTATTAAATCATTTAGCGAAAAGTCCATTGACAATTTTTGATTATTTGGGCAGTTCTCTTGATATTGAGCATTATTATCGTCATCCACGAAGTTATGCGAGACGAGGCGTTTTTAGCATTTACGAACCTAGTCCTACCATACGTGGGGTAAATCGCCCAATTCCACCCAATTATCAATTTCATGAAGGGGATACTTGCAAAGATTTACATAAAATTAGACCATTGACTTTTAAAGAACGTAGTTTAATTCAAACGTTTCCTACAGATTTTATATGGGAGTCCAAAAGTAAATCTAACATAGAACAAGCGATTGGAAATGCAGTGCCTGTAAACTTGGCAGAATATGTGGCAAACGCCATAAAAGATTATAGGCAAGATAAAGTCCTAAATAAAATAGTGCCAAATAAAGTTCAATTATCTATCTTTGCTTAATGAATTACTTCAGTAATAACAAAGTGAGCTTTTTATAGACATCCAAAATGACCGAAATATAAATAGCCTAAATTAATAACGATTTCTGCACATTTTTTGCGTATTCTGATTCTCATATAAATAAATGGTAAATATTTTTTATATTTGCTGCATAAAAAAGGCAAATCCTAAAAAGTTTTTGCCGATTAATACGAATAAACGCTTTGACACAATTTATTAAAATATGAAATATTCTATTGTTATTCTCTTTTGTATTATATCTTTGAGTTCCTTTGCACAAACAGAAGAACAAAAAGCTCAGGCTCGAAAGTATTCTAATGAGTTTTTGAAAATTGGCGTAGGTGCAAGGGGGTTTGGTATGGGAAATGCAATGAGTGCGGCGGCAGATGATGTAACCGCAGGCTACTGGAATCCTGCCGGGCTGATAGATATGGATACAATTGCACAAGGCTCGCTCATGCACGCCTCTTATTTTGCCAATGTAGCAAGTTATGACTACGCAGGACTTGTGTTGCCCATAGATTCTACCCATCGTTTTGCGGTTAGTTTGATTCGTTTGGGGGTGAATGACATTCCGAATACCTTAGATTTGGTTTCTAATGGAAATATAGATTATAGCAAAGTAAAATCCTTTAATACCGCTGATTTTGCGTCTATTTTCTCCTACGCATGGCGACTCAAACGCCTCCGCAATTTGTCTTTTGGTACAAATGTAAAAATCGTGTATCGTGGCGTAGGACGTTTTGCAAATGCTTGGGGCTTCGGCTTGGATTTAGCGGCGAAATATCGCACCAAAAACTTAACGATAGGCGTAAACTTATTAGATGCCACCCGAACCTACAATATGTGGACATTTAATACAGAAACCTTTGAAAAACAATTCATTGCAACAGGAAATGTAGTTCCTCAAAATTCAGTGGAATTGACAAATCCTGCCCTTAGATTTGGGCTTGCTTATCGCCTTTTTGCCAATAAAAAAATAAGTGCTTTGATTGCAGCTGACACAGATTGGAGCTTTGACGGGCAGCGAAATGTATTGATAAGCGGAAAAGTAGTCAATTTAGACCCAAAATTGGGAGTAGAACTTGCGTACAGAGATGGCAGAGACAAAATGGCTGCCTTTTTGAGAGGTGGCGTTTATAATTTTCAGCGAGAAAAAAATGCTGATGGCGTGGAACAACTAACTTATTTCCCCACAGCAGGCGTAGGTTTTGTGCTAAGAGATGTTTACAATTTACAAGTAGATTATGCTTTGGCAAATATTGGCAATTTTTCGGAGAACTTGTACTCACATGTTATTTCCCTAAAATTCGATTTAACCAAACGTAAACCTTTGATAAACTAAATATTATATGGCGTGTTTTACAGAAATATGCTTCAAAAATTCATTTATTTTCCTTTGTATATTTTAGCTTTCAATATGAAAAAGTTACTTTTGCTTGCTTCAATTTTCTTTTCATTGACAAGTGCTTTTGCGCAGACTTTTGAAATCGGGAATGGTTGGTATAAATCCGACCCAAACCGCCCTTTCGTGAAACTATCTACTGGAAAAACGGGGATTTATCGTGTTGCGGCAACGGATTTGCAAAATACCGTATTTGACCCTAATGCGAATGTCAATACGTTGCAACTCTTTCACAGAGGCATTCAAGTCCCTATTTTTATCGTAAAAGACCCCTCAAATCCCGCAAAGTTGCTCTATTTTGACTTTTTGGGTACGCACAACGATGGACGTGAGGACTCACTTATGTATCGAGACCCTATCACAGGCGTTCACAATCCCAATCTACAGCCATCAAAACAGGTGAGTATATTTTCTGATTCTGCTGCCTATTTTCTTACTTGGGGAAGTGGAAGTGCCTATCCTTTTAGGGGCTTTAAATCTGTATCTTATGTCAATCCCTTGGCAAGTTTTTGGTATGAGGCAGCATTGATTCCTCGTATCACAAATACAGGTAACTACTCTCGTGGCGGTGGCTCTATTTCAAGTTTGTCGGGTCCTATTCATTTCCTCAATAGCGACTATATTACAGGCGAAGGTTGGATTCTTTCAGGCAGCGATTTTGGTAAAAACGTGCCTATTACCTTAACATTGCCCACCAAATATCCTACCAATAATCCCGCAAATCCCACTTCGATTTCTATGCGCATATTTGGCAAATCCGATGGAGCGCATCAGATTCAGGCTTTTGCAAATGGAACAGATTTGATTATGGCAGATACCATAAGTACCATTTTTACTGAAAGCTATAATGCTACTTATACGGGAAATATTAGTACCACTACTAATAATTTGCCTATCAAATTTCAAGCAAATGCCGCTATTGACAACAATGCAGTTTGTTGGTTATCAGCTATTTATGATAGAAATTCGGCACAAGGAATGGATACTGTATCTTTTTTCCGCATTCCAAGATGGGATAAAACAGCACAGGTCTATTTAGAAATCCCCAAAGTGAAAGGAACGGATAGCGTTTATATTTATGACTTCAAAAATCTGTATCGTAATTCGGGAAAATTGACCACACAAGGGGCGTTCAAAACCCTGCAAGCAGTCGTTTATAATGACCCTACCTTTCAGCCATCAGAATTATATGTGGTAAGTGATGCAGGGCTTCAAAAACCCAAAATTGAAAACGCCGTTTTTGGACAACTTCACAATCCTGCTGATGGTGGGGCAGAATATGTTATCATTACCCATAGAAATTACAGCGCATCAGCCTTGGCATACAAGCAATATAGAGATACTTGTACCGTAAATCAATATAGTACAAAGGTAGTTTATACTGATGAAATCTACAATGAATATGGCTATGGCGCATATACACCTTGGGCTATCAAGCGTTTTTGCAAAGAAGCAATAGATTCCTGGGCGGTCAAACCCAAATATTTTTTACTTTGGGGCAAAGCAGAAAACACTACCGATAATAACGGCACAGTGCC
>JAAFHL010000478.1 GCA_013298365.1 Bacteroidota bacterium
GTCCATCTCCAAATATCTGTCTCCATCTGTAATGGCAAAGCGAATGCTTTTTCCACTAGCATCTATATCGCTATCTAATTCATCATCTGTGCCTTGATTCAAGGGCGAACTAGCATAGCCTACAGGTAAAGTGAATTCTAAATAGTAAACATTTGGTACTAATCCATTAAACATATATGCACCAAAAGCATCTGTTTTTGCGCTATAAATCAAGGTATTAAGCCTGCCATCATATAAATCTACATTTACACCGGCTATGCCTAGCTCGCCTGCATCTTGTAGCCCATTTTGATTATTGTCATTCCAAACACGATTTCCTACTGCACCACGCAAAGGATTTGTTCTTATTAAGCCAATATCCCATGTCGCTTGTTGGTCGGAAGTGCCTACATTGATGATGCTTGTTCTGCCTGTGAGAGGATTCACATCACTATCTAATGCGTCATCACCGCCCATGTCCTGCATAGCAAATTGATAGCTAATCGGCAAAGTTGCGCCTATCATATAACTTCCCGCAGGAATATTATTGAAAAGATAGTAACCTGTTTGGTCAGAAATCGTAGAAAGTAGTCTTTTGCCTGTATTGTCAAAAAGATTTACGACTACTCCTGCAAAGCCTTTTTCATTTACCCCTTGAATACCATCGCCATCACCATCATAAAAAACATAATTTCCGATAGAATTAGGTATATTATTTTTATAATAAATAGCAGCATCTTTGCTCAAAGAATCGGCACTTTGTCCAAAAGAAAACAAAGGTGTCATACCAATTGAAGGGTCAAAATCATTGTCTCTTGAATCGCCGCCACCATTGAAGGTACTGATTACATAATCAACAGGCAAAGAAATTGCAACTTGATACGAACCTGGTAAAATATCTGCGAACAAATAATGTCCATACGCATCGGTTCTTGTAACAGCTACAATGCCACCCGCACTGTTTAATAAAGTCATGGTAACTGCAGAAACGCCAGGTTCTTCGGGGTCTTGTGAGCCATCTTGATTTTTGTCAAGCCATACATAATCGCCGATAGTACCTTTTGTAGAACTTAGTCCTGCATCAGGTCCTTCAACTCTCATTCCCTCCACAACTGTATAAATTCCTGTTTTTCCTGAAACCGTATTTACATCGCTATCCAAACTTGCGTCTCCGCCTTGTGCTTCCAATGTATATACAAAATCAGAAGGAATCGGGCTAAATCCTAAGACATAATCTCCCACAGGCAAATTGTCAAAGGTATATAAGCCATCAGCTCCTGTGATAGTCGTACCTACAACGCTTGTCCCATTGCTTGCATACAAAGTAACTGTTACGCTCGCACAAGGTAACTCACGAGAAGATTGTGTGCCATCTCTATCAGCATCTTTCCATACATAACCTTGAATTCCTCCTCTTTTTGCTACTACAAAACCTGCATCAAAATCATAATTTAGGCTACCTGCTGCCAAGGCAAAAACATTTGTTCTACGTGTTGTTTTGTCTATATCGCTGTCATTTGCATCATTTGTACCTGCTATCATAGAATCTTTAGCGGTTGCTATCATTTCTGTGGGGAGCTTGCTAAAACCTAAGCTATAACTTGCGGGGGCAGGTACATTTACAAAATAATATTGTCCTTTTTCATCTGTAACCGATTTTGCTACCTCTACATTGCTATTATCATATAAGGTAACTTCAACACCTTCGATACCTGGCTCGCCGCTATCTTGTCTGCCGTTTCTATCTTGGTCATGCCAAACTAAATTGCCAATGCTTGCCCTTGCATTTACTAAGGCTGCGTCTATGTTTTTTTGTGTTTGTCCAGCAATTAGGATAATATTACCTGTATTTCCTGTAGCTGGATTTACATCACTGTCCAAAGCGGCGTTGCCCCCTTGTGCTTGCAAGCCAAAAGTGAGTCCTGCAGGGATATTTGTAAATGATAAGGAATAAGTGCCAGCAGGAAGATTCGGGAATAAGTAAAATCCTTTTTCATTTGTAACAACCCTTTTTAATTCTACGCCCAAGTTATTGACCAAAGTTACCATAATACCAGGTACACCTTGCTCTGTTGCATTTTGAACGCCGTTGTTATTGGTATCATTCCATACAAAATCGCCAATATTTGCCGTATTTGTCGTGTTGCGAATGCCCGCATCTACATATAAAATATTTTCTTCGCTGCCTACTGAAACTAAAGATGTTCTACCTGTCGCATCAACATCGCTATCTATTTCTTCGTCTGTTCCTTGGTTTTGTTGCGCAAATGTAAATCCCAAAGGTAAGTTGTTAAACTGCAGATAATAGGGATTTGCAGGTACATTGCGGAATAAATACTTTCCTTCACCATTTGTATAGGTTGTATCAAGTGGTGTAATGCCATTTTCGGCATACAAAACTACCTGAATTTCTGCCATAAATGGCTCATTTGCATCTTGTAAACCATCGCCGTCTAGGTCATTCCAAACTGTATTGCCCAATACGCCTTTTCCAATAGAAGTTCTGCCCAACACCAAACCTGCATCTATGTCCATATTTATATTACCAGGATTGTAGTTTATCATTTGAGACTTTCCGTCTTCCATGATATCACTATCATCACTGCCTGTGCCTTGATTTGCTTTTGTGAAAGTATATCCATCAGGCAAATTGCTCAACCCAATACAGTGCATACCAGGTGCAACATTCACAAATAGATAATTGCCACTTTTATCTGTAACCACTTGGTCTAAAAATGCACGAGTATTGTCATACAAAGTAACCGTAACACCTGCTATACCTGCCTCATTTGCATCTTGTAAGCCATTTTGATTGAAGTCATTCCAAACTTTATCTCCAATAATAATATCTCCCACAGGCGCACTTTGATATATACCTGCATCTAAATCCGTTCTACTATCTCCACCTTTTAGGGCAAACATATCTGTTCTTCCCATAGCAGCAGGTACGTCACTGTCATTTACTCCATTTCCTTGCTCATCTAGGGTAAAAACGTAGCCAGAAGGAAGTGTATATGTCATATAATATGTTCCTGCTGAAACATTGGTAAACATATAATAGCCTAACTCATCTGTTACCGTTGTTGCAATCGTAGTGTTCCCACTATTTTTAAGGGTAACGGTAACTTCGGGTACGCCTGGCTCCCCATCATCTTTGATACCGTCCATATTTATATCGTTCCACACAAGGTTGCCAGCATTTCCTCTTGTTGAAGGTATTCTGATTAAACCTGCATCATAGATAGAAATAGAATCACCATTATTTACGGTAAAAATATCCGTTTTTGCAAAATTAACGCCAGAGTTATAGACATCACTGCCTGTTTGCGGCGTTGAACCTACTGCATTGCGTAGTGTAAAAGTATAACCTATAGGCAATTTAAAAATCAGTCTATAATTCCCTGCTGCTGCCAAAACAAACTGATATTTGCCATTCGCATCTGTGACGGTTGTGGCAATTTTTTTATTTGTTCCGTCATAAATAATCACATTTACATCACTTACTCCTTTTTCACTTGCATCTTGCAAGCCATTGTTGTTGGCATCATACCAAACAAAATCGCCTACGACTGCACGAGCAGATGCAGCATAATAAATCCCCGCATCTACATCTTGATTTGTAGCACCTGCGGCAATTGTAATAGGAGCTGTTTTGCCATATTTTTCGCCCGTTGAAAACACATCACTATCCAAGGCATCTGTTGAGCCTACGGTGTCTTTTCCCGTAAAAATATAATTACTTGGCAAAGAAAATAAGAGGGTGTAAGTGCCTGCATTAAGTTGTGAGAAACTGTATTTTCCCGCAGCATCGGATTTAGTAACCCCCACAACCGCACCTGTATTGTCATACAAAGTGATAGCAACGCCACTTACACCTACTTCATTTGCGTTTTGCTGCCCATCTTTGTTGGCATCAAGCCATACAAGATTCCCGATGGCAGAAGTCCCTGGCGGTGGAGGTGA
>JAAFHL010000485.1 GCA_013298365.1 Bacteroidota bacterium
GTAGTAGGCTTTATTTCCCAAAAAGTAGAGCCATTTGTCGCTACTAATCCGCCACTATCTACCCTTACAACGCCCGAAAAATTGTTCCATGCACAATCGTCATAAAATATTTTGACACGTCCGCCACCGCCTGCGCCCCCATTGCCCCCATTTGCGGCAGGTGCTATTGTCATGGTTGTAAACAAGCCTCCTGCTGTTCCACAAATAAAAGCGGGTTCTTGATAGGAAGCCGTATCTCCCATACCTCCTTGTCCTCCTGCCCCAAAATTTCCACCGTTTGCAGAGATAGTGCCTACGATTTGTAAACTACCTCCTGCATCAATCCATATAGCTCCCCCACTTCCGCCGCCGCCACCTGCACCACCGCCACCTGCACCTACATACGTATGCTCATTTATTTGTGGACATAAATCTACACAACAACGTGGCGATTCTCCTCCATCGCCCCCATCGCCCCCTTTTCCGCCAGTTTCGCCATCAGCCAATACATTGCCCGAAATATAGCAACCTTTTGTGGCGATTAATTTAATTGCGCCACCACCATTTCCCCCTTTTTCGCCATTTTGCGCAGGGAAATAGCCTCTCCACCGCCAGAACCGCCTACTCGTCCCACTCTATCACTTGTAGCATTGCACGAGTTTTTGCGCCCAGAGCCATTTGTTCCATTTGTTCCCCTATTGCCAAATCCCAGTCCCAAGCCATCTAAGCCTGCTGCACCAAAAGTTACAGGTGTTATGCCCATACATTGACTGTTTAAACTGCAATCTTGAAAGCGTACAGAGTCTGTGCAAAAACCGGCTACGCCGCCTGTTCCTCCTGCAAATCCAGCTCCTACTGCGGAGAGCGTTCCTTCAATCCGAATAGAATCGGCATAGATTTCTACTGCTCCACAAGCGTTGATGCTGTGTGCAGTTACAAATACGTTTACTCCCGCAGGAATGTAGAAAATACCTGTTATATTGTAAGTCCCTGCCAAAAATTGCCCATTTGTAGCAGTAAAATTACCCGTAATATTTTGGGTAGGACATTGTGAAAATAGTGAATGGCTTATGATTAAGCAGCCTAAAAAATGAATGAGTAGTGATATACGATAATACATAATATGTTATAGTTAAGTAAAGCGAAGTAATAATGTTTCAAAGATAAGTTTTTTAGTAGAGGCGACAAAATAATTTTTTTTACAAATATACTAAAAATAAACCCTTGCTAATGTTGCCATTAACAAAGGTTTATTTATAATGAGGGAATACGTTATATTACTTAGCAACGATAATTTTGCTATTAGTAATCGTCTCACCTTTTGTCATTTGAATAAAATAGAGACCATTTGCATAATTGCTGAAATCTAAAGAAAGTTCATTTGAGCTTTCGGTAACTTCATGTTCAATATTGCGCATGATTCTACCTGTTTGGTCAAAAATGCTAATGCTTACTTTTTCTGCTACTTCTGACAAAGTATTAAATCTCAAAATAGCCATCCCTGTTGTAGGATTGGGATAGATACTGAAACTGCTAAGGTTTGTTTCTCCTTCTACCTCATTGGCTAAACGAACCCATGTTGTTGAACTAATATCTGCACGCAACTTATAACAAAGGGTGCTATTAAATGCGCCAGATACACCTGATACCCTCACTTTGTAAGTACCTGCTGCCCCATTGTTATAGATAATTGACTCATCAGTTGTTCCTGCGTTTGCAGAAGTACCTAAAGTAGCGCCTGTTGGGCTGTATAGTATTAACGTATAATTTGCCGGCAAGTTTGTGAGACTAACTTTGATATTAGGATTTGCACTTGTATTTGAAAATTTAAACCAATCTAAATCAGTAGAAGAACTAATGAGTGCTGTAATATCTGTATTAACGGCAATCGCTTTTGCTTTATTGGTGGTATTATTGCTTTCATATATATCTGAACAAGGAGACACACAACCTGTTGTGGTGAAAGGAACTGTTGCAGAGGCTGTGCTTGAACCATTTGTGCCACCACAAACAGCTTGAACGCTAACATTATAGGAAGTACATGCTGCTAAATTAGATAAAGTATAAGATGTTGAAGTACTTGTATATGTATTTGCGCCTAGTATTACATTATAGCTTGCAGCACCTGCTACGGCTGTCCATGAAACTACAGCACTTGTATTATTTACTGAGCCTACGCTAACGCCTGTTGGTGTAGCACAAGTAACAGGAGCGGGTGGCACACAGCCATTTGAGTTAACCAAACCCAATCGGCTACCACCCGTTGCAAACAATGCTTGCATACGTGCTTTTTGTCCAGCCGTAAACATGTACATACAAGCATCATCAGTATAGTCCATATAATTCATTGTCATCACACCTGGGCTTGTAGTCGTGCAAGCATCTGTACGTGGAAAAGTGGGACAGCCATAGTTTTCTGCTTGTTGATTAGGCGTATCTGCTACTAAATCAGAGCCTGTACAGTTGGTATCATCACCC
The DNA here is from genome assembly GCA_013298365.1 of Bacteroidota bacterium. Lineage (GTDB taxonomy): Bacteria > Bacteroidota > Bacteroidia > J057 > J057 > JAAFHL01. Next base: position 2,458 of record JAAFHL010000485.1, read on the forward strand.
CAAATATGACGAAGATTGAGCCAGTGTCCTACTTCGTGTGTAGCTGTTCTGCCTTTATTGAAGGGTGCGGCAGCTGTACCTGTTGTGCCAAAAGCAGAATATAAAATTACTACCCCATCAGTAGCTGCCGTTCCGCCAGGAAATTGCGCATAACCCAAAATTCCGCCACTCATATTACATACCCAAAGATTGAGGTATTTGCTTGCGTCCCAAGCATCTAAGCCACCTTGTGCATACTTTTTCATGGCATCATTGGTGCTAAAAGCTGTAACAGTTGTTTGGCGGCGTTCAACGCCTGTTGTTGCATTGCCCGCAGGGTCTCTTTGTGCCATACAGAAATTGATTTCACAGTCTGCCGCAGTAGTTTGCCAAGCCGAAGGTATGAGGCTGGCATCTGCATTTAGTTTGCGAAAATCTGCATTTAGCACATCCATTTGAGATTGAATTTGCGTGGCACTTACGTTTTGCGCAGTCGTGTTGTAAACAACATGTACTACTACGGGAATGGTAATTACTGCCCTTTGCCCTTTAGGATTGGCTTTCACAAATTGATGGGTATGCTCCTCAATCGCTTCCATACGCCCTTTGAGTCCTGCATCTTGATTAAGAGATTGTTGCAGATAGGTCATAGATTCGCAAACACGCTGCTGTGCATACATGCTTGACGATAATCCGATTGCGACCATTAACACTTGAAGTTGTTTCATTTCTTGTTGAAATTAAAATTATAGATTATAATACCCTGCAATAATAAGTATAAATCTATATATTTAAAGTAAAAAATGATTTTTTTTGTTAGCATGAAAACTAAAGTGATAGCAATATCCTCATTTTCTTTTTTATACAATTTGTCATTACAATAAGATTTCCTATTTTTGCCCCTCATTTCATTTTTAGAATATACTATGCAAGCTAATTTCAGACAAAAACTAACCTATCGTTTTGAGCAATTTATTGGAAAAGGCGGAATCGGCATCTTTGTGAGCCTTCTCGTGATGTTCCTTATTGGCTTTTTTCTCGTGTATATCCTTCGTCTTTTGTTTCCCGAAGAGTCAAATGGGCTGCTAACAGGGGCGTGGCGTACCTTAAAAGAGGTTATAGACCCTGGAAATGTGAGCCTTGCTGATGGTGAATCTGTGATTTCTCGGATGGTAACGATGTTGGGCGTTTTGATTGGTGTGGTTTTGTTTTCTATGGTTATTGCTTTTATTACTACCACAATTGATACAACGATTGCCGATTTTCGCAAGGGAAGAGGCAAGATTTTAGAAACAGGGCATACCCTTATTTTGGGTTGGAATGAGCGTGTAACCGATATTTTGCAAGAACTCATTATTGCAAATGAAAGCAATAAAAATGCAAGTGTAGTCATTTTGGCAGATG
>JAAFHL010000048.1 GCA_013298365.1 Bacteroidota bacterium
TTCTCTACCTTTCTTATCGAACATTTGACGCAACCATTCTACCGTAGGCAAATGTTCGTACATTTCTACCCAAAAAAAATCAGCGATTGTTTTTTTTGTAATGTCATCGGCTGTTGGTCCTAAGCCGCCCGACATAATGACAACATCATGCTCTGCTAATTCTGCGTGCAATGTCGCCAAAATAGCCGCTTTTGTATCTTGAATTTCAAGGGCTTTGTTTAAGTCATATCCTTGCTCTCGCAAAAATGCGCCCACCTTTGTGAGGTTCGTATTCGTGATACGTCCTTTTAAAAGCTCTGAACCTATGGCGATATAAGAAATTTTCATGGTATAAAATGATTATTTTCTTTACAACATTTTGTTGCTTTGAAATGTTCTGACAGACAAAACCTCCACGAGAAAAGGAGAGAAATGTTGTTTCACTTAACGCATAAAAGCAGGCTGCAACGAATAATGGATGTAAGTTGTGAATGAAAACAATGTTCGTACTGCGATTCTCCAGAATCGCATAAAAAGCCAACCATTAAGCATACATGTTTTATCTATAGCCTGCAATTCTGGAGAATCGCAGCACGCTAAAAACAATACGCAACTTACCTTAATTATAGGGTTAAATAGTGCTTCATGTTAATGCGCTTTCCCTATATTTTTCCTGCAAATTAGGATTTTTTAGCCTAATTACCTACTTTTGTAGCGAAAATATACCTAAAAATTATGTCTCAACATACCTGTCCTGTTTGTCAATCAGCAGATACACAAATCGTTTTTTCTGCTGTTACAGATTATACCGTTTCTCACGAAAATTTCGAGATATGGCATTGTAATAAATGTTCGCATCGTTTTACGGCAAATCCGCCAGATGAAAATGCGATTGGAAAGTATTATCAATCAGAGGATTATATTTCGCATTCAAACACACAAAAGGGGCTTGTCAATCGTTTGTATCACCTTGTACGCAACTATATGTTAGGACAAAAACGAGGCATGATACAACGCATTACGGGTAAAAAAACGGGGAAGCTATTAGACATAGGCTGCGGAACGGGTGCATTTTTGGCTACGATGAAAGGCACAAATTGGGATGTTACGGGCTTAGAACCTGATGCAGGTGCAAGACAACAAGTAATTGATTTACATGCCATTAAAGCCTTACCTTCGGAGGAATTGTTTACCTTAACACACAAGCAATATGATGTTATCTCTATGTGGCATGTGATGGAGCATGTGCATCGTTTAGATGAATATGCGCAGCAAATTCACAAAGTACTAACAGATGAAGGTTATTTTGTAATAGCTGTTCCTAATTATACTTCGGGTGATGCGCAACATTATCAAGCAAAATGGGGTGGCTATGATGTGCCACGTCATTTACATCATTTTTCGCCTACTTCTATGCAATATTTTATGGAGAAAAATGGCTTTAAAATATTGACAAACAAATCCTTACCTTTTGATTCATTTTATGTAAGTCTATTGAGTGAAAAATATATTCATGGTACACAAAGGCTTTTTGCAGGTTTTTGGAATGGGCTAATGTCTTGGTTTGGCGCATTTTCTGATGCAAAAAAATGTAGTTCCGTTATTTATATTATGCAAAAGAAGGGTTAAGTAAAATACAGTTAAAATTTTGTACCTTTGCGAACCTAAAAATAAGCAAATATATGCCATACAATCAATTTACCGTTGAATCACTTAGCGACAACTTGGGCATTTCACAGGAATTTAAGTTGTTTATTCCTCAAGAACTTGCCCCATTTCCGACTTCTTTATTTTTGTTGCAGACATTAGAAGATGCTAAAAGTGAAGCACTTGGCACAGAGAAAGCAAAGTCTGAACATATTATTTTGCCCGTCATAAAAGAACTGAAAAAACAAAATCCTAACAAATTCAGCTATTTTTCGGGCTATAAATTTGAAGTAGATAAGGATAGAGAATTAAACGGTTTTTGTGATTTTATTTTTTCGGCTCTCCCCAATCGGATAAAAATCGAACAACCTGTTTTTTTTGTCGTAGAAGCAAAAAATGACTTGATAGAAAATGGGATTGGTCAATGTGGTGCAGAAATGTATGCAGCTCAAATTTTTAATGCGAAAAAAGGACATATTTCAAAACCCATTTATGGCTGTGTAACCAATGCCTTTTCGTGGGTTTTTCTTAAATTGGAGGATAAAGCTTTATATATAGACCCCAATTATATTTCACTTACATTTACTGAACCACACAAGGTTTTGTCCGTTTTACAGTGGGTGTTAGACGAATGTTTAGCAAAATAAAAAATAACTTTCCAACTTTTATCATGCTGAAAATTACAGCACAATCACTCTTTTTTCTTGGCAATCTGCTTGTTTTTGGTGGATTGAGTGTATCAAGACCTGTTCTAAGTATTGGAACGGGACTTGTAGCAGTCGCAGGGATATGGCAATGGATTCAGCAAAAAGAACACAATAAAGTATTGAAAGATAAATATGTATGGGCTTTTACCGTTTTTTTTGCTGTATGTTTATTGGCTTATTTTCATAAAGAAAATAAAGTGCTTTGGGCAGAAGATATACGTATAAAATTGCTATTTTTGATATTACCTTTTGCCTATAATCTGTTGGAAATGAGCAAAAAACAATTTTTTGTCGTTTCTTATTTCTTTATTTTGGCACAGTTTATCATTGCTGCTTTGTCTTTTGGAAAATATTTTGTGGAATATGATGATGCTTGGGCTGTGATTATGCAGCATATACAACGAAATGGTACAATTGACCTTATTTCCCATATTCACCATATTTATTTTGGACTCTTTTTAGCATTTAGCATCTTTTTGGCAGCATTTTGGTTTGGGGAGAAAACGATATTTTTTCATAGACACGAAAAATGGCTCATGTTTATCTTTATCTTGCTCAATACCATTGTATTACACTTACTCACATCAAGAACTGGTTTTTTAGTTTTTTACCTTGCTATTTTGGCATGGGGCATGATTTCGGTCTTTCAAAAAGGGAAAAAAATCATTGGTTTGGGTTTAATAATTGGATTTATTACGATTCCGCTATTTGCCTATTATTATTTACCTTCATTTCAGGCTCGCATTAACATGACAACATGGGACGTGGAACAATACACAAAAGAACATATTTTATGCGATTGTTCTATGGGAAAACGTTTTTATGTATGGGAACAAACCGTAAAAATTATTCGTCAAAACCCCATCTTAGGAACGGGAAATGGGGATTTAGCGGCTGAAATTTTGGCAAAATCTAAGGCGCAACTCCCTGAAATGCAGCTTGCTATCGATATGGACGAAACAAGATTGTTGGAAAGTCCGCATAATCAATATTTGGAAATGTTGGCGGGCATGGGAATTGTGGGATTAATAATTTTGTTGTATATATTAATTTATCCTTTTATCTTTGAACGCAAACAGCTACACTGGCTTCAAATTGTACTTATTTTACAAATTGTGGTAGCTATGTGTACCGAATCTTTGTTGAAAAGACAGTGGGGAGTGGCTTTTTTTGTAGTATTTCTGTTGATTTCTCGTAGATTTTTGCAGATAAAGACCGCAGATTAACGCAGATTTAAAATCTATGCAAAAGACAAATATATTTTTTCATATAGGACGCTATCTGATTATGATGATGGCAATGCCTCGCACTTTAGAGCGTCCGAGTGTATATTATCGGCTCACCCTCATAGAAGTTGCTTCTATGTGTATAGGTAGTGCTTCAATTGTTGTATTAATTGCAAGTTTTATTGGCGCAGTTACTACTGTGCAAACTGCATATCAATTAGTTAGCCCATTTATTCCTAAATATACAATTGGGAATATTGTATCAGCTTCGAGTTTATTGGAGCTTGCGCCTACTGTCATTGCCTTTATTTTGGCAGGTAGAATTGGCTCAAGTATTGCTTCACAAATTGGGACAATGCGGGTAACTGAGCAGATTGATGCGCTTGAAGTGATGGGAATTAATCCTGTAGGTTATTTGGTCATTCCTAAATTATTGGGGGGCATTATTTCTTTCCCAATTTTGGTTACCTTTTCTGCATTTTTGCTACACCTTGGTGGCGCAATTGCAGGAAATATGACTGGTTTGCTCTCGTATGATGAGTTTGCGTATGGGGTTCAGATTTGGTTTGACCCACATCAAGTAACGGTAATGTACACAAAATCCTTTATTTTTGGGTTCTTAATTACAACAATTTCTGCCTACCATGGCTATTATACAAATGGTGGCGCATTAGAGGTAGGGCAATCTGCTACAAAAGCGGTAGTATATAGCTGCATTGCGATGGTGATTGCCGATTTTATTGTTGCACAAGTAATGCTTTAATTTAGTTGATAGGGAAAAGTTGATAGTGTAAAGTTAAAATATATCGCCACTCTCAACTTTCAACTCTCAACTCTCAACTTTTTGATATGTCTATAGAAATAAGAAATATTTCCAAAAAATTTGGTGAAAAGGAAGTGCTAAAAGGCATTTCTTATACATTTGAAAAGGGAAAAGTGAGCATGATTATTGGCGCAAGTGGTAGTGGAAAAAGCGTTACCTTGAAGTGTCTTGTTGGTTTATTAAAACCCGATTCAGGGCAGATTCTATATGATGGCATAGATTTTCACCAAACGAATCGTCAAGAACTCAAAGAGATTCGCCAAAATATTGGTATGCTTTTTCAAGGCGGCGCATTGTTTGACTCTATGACAGTGGCAGAAAATGTGGCTTTTCCGATTAAAATGTTTACAAAATGGTCAAAAGCAGAAATCCAAAAACGGGTGGATTTTTGCCTTGAAAGGGTAAATTTGACTCATTCTCCCAATGCTTATCCTGCCGAAATTTCGGGCGGTATGAAAAAAAGGGTAGGAATTGCCAGAGCTATTGCCTTGAATCCCAAATATTTATTTGTAGATGAGCCAAACTCTGGGCTTGACCCCTTGACATCTTCTGTCATTGACAAACTGATTCAAGAGCTTACCATCGAATTTAATATGACAACCATTGTCGTCTCACATGATATGAACTCTGTGATGAATATCGGTGATAGCATTATGTTTGTGTATCAAGGAAGAAAAGAATGGGAAGGTACAAAACACAATATTTTGCGCCCGAATAATCCACATTTAGAGGAGTTTATTTTTGTTTCAGATTTGATAAAAAGAGAATAAAAAGATAGCCTTTTGAAGGGGCAGCCTTTTGTGTTCTTTGAAGCGGCTACACTACCTCTGCAACCACAAAAGTGCTACCGCCTACAAAAATCAAATCCGCTTTTTCTGCAACTGATAAAGCAGCCTCTAAGCCTTCTTTTACAGAAAGATAATGTTCGCCAAATAGTTGAAAATCAGCCCCTTTTGTTTGCATATCTATCGCAGATAAACCTCTGGGAATATCTGGGCAGACAAAATAATAAGTCGCATGTTGGGGCAAAAGGGCTAAGACCTTATCATGATTTTTGTCTTTTACCATGCCCCAAACAATGTGCAGTTTTCCTTTACAAAAAGTTTGAATTTGCGGAATGACTTCTTTTATGCCCGCTTCATTGTGTCCTGTGTCGCAAATCACAATTGGTGTATCTTGTAGGCAGAACATACGCCCACGCAAACCTGTCAGTTTTTTTACTTGAGAAAGTGCTTCTTTTACATTTTCTTGAGAAATCGCCCATTTTTCTCGTAAAACATCTACCGCTTGCAAAACCGTTAAAAGATTATGCTGCTGATAATTACCAGGTAAATCTAAGGTAAATACTTCATTTTCAGGCAAAACAAGTATTTGCTGTATCCAGATATCTTGCGAAATGATTTGCGTCTTTCTTTGTTTGCCAGCAAGAATGATAGGTGCATGTTCCCTATTTGCTTTTGCCAAGAAAACAGGCGCAGTTTCGTTATCTGTCTCGCCAATAACGACAGGAATATTGGGTTTTATAATGCCTGCTTTTTCGTGGGCAATTTTTGCCAAAGTATCGCCTAATAAATCGGTATGGTCATATGAAATATTGGTAATCACACTCAATTCAGGCAAAATCACATTCGTAGAATCTAATCTTCCGCCCAAACCTACTTCAATAATGGCAATGTCCACCTTTTCATTTGCAAAAAAATCGAAAGCCATAGCTACACACACCTCAAAAAAACTGGGCGAAATGCGTTCTATATCTGCTTTGTAGGTTGAGGTAAAATGAATTACCTTTTCTTCCGAAATTTCCTGCCCATTTATGGTAATTCTCTCTGTAAAAGATTTGAGATGTGGAGATGTATAAAGTCCCGTTTTATAACCAGCATGTTGAAAAATCGCTGCTAACATAGAGGAAGTAGAGCCTTTTCCATTTGTCCCTGCAATATGTACACTTTTGAACTTGTGTTGTGGATTGCCTACAACTTCGCACAAAGCTATGGTATTGTCTAAATTTGCTTTATATGCTGCAGCACCTTGCCGTTGAAACATGGGCAGGCGTGTGTAGAGATAGTTAAGCGTTTCGGTATATGTCATTTTTAAACTATTGTTCATTTCCTCTTTAGTTTCTTTTATTTTAATACAAAAAACATGGCAGTTTTTAAACCTGCCATGTTTCAGAAAGACACTTAATTTAGGGTAAATGTAGTCTTATTTTTATAGATCAGGTACAATTATTTTTTAACTCAATAAAGCCACTAATTTAGGAAAAAGTACTGCATATTCTGCATCTTCTTCAATTTCGCCACGCAATTCAAAAATAGGGTCGGACTCAAATTTTTCGTAAAAATCTTCATTTCCTGTTTTCATTTCGTAGGCATTGTCAGCTACATAAAGCATCATTTCACATTCGCAAATACAGTCTCCCTCTTCGCTTACTGTCAAAATATCCGCTAAGGAATCAGGATTTTCAGTCGCTTTTTCGGTAATTTCTTTTCCTTGCGCAATAACCCATGCACAAAAATAAGAGAATCTATCCTCATCTTCGTCTTCTTCCTCCTCGTCAATTGCCATGATATAATAAGCCGCTGCAAATAGTTTGGCTTCGCACAAGGCTTCTAATTGGGTTTCAAAGATTTTTTGAAAGCTGATAATTTCTTTCACTGTGCGCTTGATTAAGATTTGCACAAGTTCTTCGGCTTGATCTTCTACATTCGTTGTTTTGGCTTTTGCTTCCTCAATGAGTTGCCAAAAAAGTTGTTCATTCATATCAATTAATTGTCAAAATTTATGCAAAATAAACCTTTTTTAACTACTTCAACAAGTCTATTTGCTTTTTTCTTGAAAAACTTTGTATTTTACCAAAAAAAAGCCTTCTTTTGTGAAAACAACTTAGCTAAACTATTCTGCTGTATGAAAAAAACAATGTTTCTTTTATTATTTTTGTGCTGTGTTGCATCTGCTTTTCCGCAAGCAAATATCTCCTTTTTTCAAACATTTGTTGCGGGTAACAATGTCGTTATTTCTTGGGAAACTACAAATGAAAATCAAATTGCAACTTTCAAAATAGAACAAGTAGTAGGGGAGACCTATACTATAATAGGAGAGGTAGTTGCTAAAGGAAGCAGTAATTCCCCTGTTATGTATAATTTTTCTGATATGGGGGCAATATTACTGCCTTCACATTGCTATCGTATCAAAGTGATAGATACAAAAGGGAATTTTACCTATATCACATCTGATAGTGCTTGTGTAAAAAAAGAGACTAACCTAGAAATTCCGATGATAGCTTCCCTAAAACGAGGGAGAATGAAGGTAAATGCAACAGCTTCGGGTCAAAAAGCAGCGATTTCTATGCCTAAATTAGGGAAATATACCTTAGTTGTGTATGATTTAGATGGTAAAAAAATTGGTAATGTTTATTTTGAAGGCATTGATTACGAATTAGATGTGTCTCATTATTTAAAAAGTACTTATTATATAGAGACAACAGATATGCGGAATGTATATGTTGAAAAGTTTACGGTTTTTTAAAAGCGGTCATTGAGCCTGTCAAATCTACGACGTTTCGACTTCGCTCAACGACCGTTAGATAAACTCAACTAACGATTAAGATTTTGTCTTTTTGGTCGTTTCGACTTCGTTCAACGACCAAAAAGACATAGTATTTTTATTCAAACAAAATATGAAAAGTAACTACTTGTCGCAATAAAGAGCCTACAGCTGTTGGAAAAGAGGTGTTTAATGGGACATAGTCATTTGTTAAACCAATAGAATAACGCAACTCTGGCGATAGTTTGATTCTTTCCCCATATAAATTAAAGCCTATCCCTGTTACTAAATTAAAGGTAGTACGTTCTACTTTTAGTTGAGAAGGGTCGCCTAATAACCTACGATTTGATTGGAAATTGATAGATAATTCGGGACCTGCGAGTACATATAAACGATAACGTTTATAATAGTCACTTTTGATTTGCGCCAATAAAGGTAAATTTAAAATTGCTGATTCCACATGGCGTTCCTCGACTCGCTCGTTAGGTTGTGTTATATAATAGCTGAAATCTCTTTGTTCCAAAGAAATCGCAGGAATAAAACGAATATTCAAATTGTTATGCAAATTCACATTGCTAATCATACCCAAGGTAAAACCGGGTCTTGCTTTTAATTCTATACGGTCTAAATATTCGCCTTGATCCCAAATACCATACGACTGTTTAAACTTATAGTCGTTAAAATTTAAGCCCATTTGAAACCCAAAATTGAAGTTTTTTTGGTCAAAAGGATGTCTGTATTTTCTGCGATCTCGAATAATTTGCGCATCTACATCGTATGTAGTAAATAAAATGATAGCCATTAAGCTATATACAATATGTTGTACTTTCATAAAAATAAATCGTAAATACGTAGCATCTAAAACCCTCTGATAACAACCTTACAAGAGGATTTTTTGCGATAATGTGTTGAAAATGTACAACTTGTTTCTATAAGCTATATGGTTATATTGTGAAGCGGGCGCAAAGATACAATAAAAGATGAAAAATATTATGAAAAACAGTAAAATATTTATATCGAATAAACGAAGGTTTTAACATTTTATTCTATTTTCCCCTTTTCGATATATAAAATATCGAAAAGGGGAAGGCTCAAAACTATTCCGTAACTTCTACTGAAGTTGGAAATTCTGCCACATCTATATTACTATTTCTTACCACATTCAAATCAGCCAAATTTACTTTAATAAGCTTGCCTGACGGGTAGCTGACACCTTGTGTAGGATGATGTGGCGTATCTACTCCGCCTATATTTTCGGAAGAAACAAATAAGTAACCGTTTTTCCTATCTACTTTTACTCCGTGTGGACGATGTCCAAGACCATAAATCTTCTTTTCTACGGTCAAGTTATCCGAATTAATCACGACAACACAACCTCTGATAGAACCTTGCTCGGCTACATTTTTGGCATTTGCGCAAGCTACAAAAAGATGTTTATTTTCTTTGTCCAAAACCATTAATCTTGGCACACTGTCTGCATCAATACGTGCGATGAGCGCATTTGTGTTACTATTATAAACTCGTACTTCATGCGTATTTTTGCAAGAAACAAAAAGTTTCGCATTTTCTTCGTCCCATATCGCCTGATAAGGATAATATTTATTAGAAGGACTTGGAATCGGCTCAGAGGGGTCCAAAGGAAATTTATCCTCACCCTCAAAAATGGTCAAATCGGCATTAAGGGTATAACGCACCATAAAATTGCCCCCATTCGGCGTTACATAAATGGTTCGAAAATCGCTACTTACCGCTAAGCCATGTGCCAAGGGAGCTTCACTCACCACTTCTTGCAACTTTGTCATCGCATTTGCATCAATCAAAGTAATGCGAGGTGCTTGGTCGTCATTGTTCCAATGCGTAACCAATAAACGGTTGCCAGCAGCATTGAGTTCCATCAAAGACGGATTTCCAGCAACTTGTATTCTTGACACAAAAGCATAATTATCGGTTCTATATTTTTCAATGGCTTCTCCTTCAATAAGCGTTACATAAATATATAACCCATCAGGCGAAACTTTGATAAAATGCGGAGATTCCACTTTGTTGGGATTGACCCCCACAGGAATATAACGCATAATTTTGTTGGTCGGAATATCTATTACTGCAATCAAATCACTTCCAGAACATAGGACAAATAATTTATTAGTAGTAGAAGCCTCTTGTTTTTTCCAATAATATTCACCTTTATCACTTTTTGCACCATCAGTAATCCATTGACGAATGGTTAGCACATCTTCACGACTCAATTTATTGTAAGGCAAAGGGGGCATTTGTTGCTCTTCCCCCATATATAAACCTAAATCTTCAAAATGATTGACATGTTGAAAGAGATGCGACCAGTTTGCATTATAGGGAATAATGTCTGCCCCCGTTTCTTTTGCCCCTAAAAAGGCTGTATTCCAGTTAGTTAGGTCAAATTCTCCTGAAGTTTGTCCACTATGACAACCCGAATTAGTACAAGTCGTCCTGAAAATCTTTTCAACTGCTGGGGGAAAATGAGATGTTTCTGCCACAGGACTTGTCTTTTCGCAAGCAACAAAACAAAGACTTATTAGTAGCGAAAAAAATAGAATATTGTGTTTCATAATGACTAAATATTTTCTGCAAAGATAACGTTTTTGTAGGAAATAAGGTTGTTTTTTGTGTATCTTTGTATCTGAATAAAGTTTTTTATAAAACATGCCATATCTCCATTTTTCATACCTCATTTTGTGCATGTTTTTTACTTGCGTAAGTACTATTCCCTTATTTTCCCAACAAAGCCCCTTGCATATTAGCTACTTTCGCCAAAATAATGTTACTTATACAGGTAAATATCTCCTTAATTACCAAAAAAAATGGAAAAAATATCGTATTGAAACAACCTCTCTCCACGATCATTTGCTCAATACGCAAAGAGAAAAGCCTTTTGTCCAAGCCAATTTCCATACAGATATTTGGCAATATTACCAATTTAGCCCCAAATGGGCGGCTGTTTCTTGGGCAGAAGGCGACCAATTTATTATCAATAAAACACAACGTTATAGCATATATGTCGGTGCGGAATATCAGCTCAAAGAATATTTGAAAGTAGCACCACTTTTGGGATATAGTTGGGACCAGCTTACGAACATTTGGAATCAAGGATTTTCGCCCGCATTGCGGCTTCATTCTGCTTATAAATGGGCAGATGGTTTGACGATGGAAACAAAATTGATGGCAAGAGCCAAATTTATTTTGCCCAGAAATCAGCGAAATATCTCTTTTTCTTCTCAATGGAACAAAAGTTTTGATGGAAAAGGGGAGATTATTTTGGGGGCGGTTGTGGGAAGCAATGAGACCGACAATTTTAAATCAAAATCTATTGAACGCATACAATCTGATTCGATTTGTCCTAGTTTGATGATTCATTATGAACCTTTTAAAAACTTTGTTATAGAAACTCAAAACCAATATTTATTTTCACTCAGGCGTTTCAATTACAAAGGTGATAGCATAGAATTTAACAATTTGCGATTCAGTCAGTCTGATGTTTTGCTACGACAACAAGCAAGTTACATCAGCAAAAAATGGCGAGCTTCTTTTGCTTATAATTATGAATTTGGGCAAAGGCGATACAATGTTGAAAATAATGTTAATTTACAAAGCATCGAATATCAGAAATTAAAGGAAAGAGAAGGGCAGAAAGATTTTACCCGTAGCACGCAAGCTTTTGAACTAAACCTTGATTTCAAACCTTCTCAAAAGCAAACTTTTTCCCTAACAAGCAACAATCGTTACACGCAATATGACACGCCAAGCGAAACCAATTTTGATGACCATGACGAATTGAATTACGGGCTTTCAGCACAGTGGGAAGCAAACTGGCAATCTGCTTTTTATACAAGATACAAATTGGAGGGAAATCGGCGGCAATATGCTTTTTTATTTAAAGAAAAAAGTCAGGACAATTATTCGCAATATGTTTTGCGGGCGGAGTTTGAACATTTGTGGCGTTTTCACACAAAATGGCAATTTCAAGGCGAGCAAGCAGTTTATGTAACCTATAACGTCAAAGATTTTCGAGACATCAATTTCACAGACCGTTCCACCCGAAATTTGGAAACAAGATTGAGTTTGCGTTACAATGCCAAAGAAAAACGCCAACATTTTTTGTCTTTTTATCGAAAAGAAACGCATCTCTCTTACCTAAATTGGCAAGAATTTTCGGAAACTACTTTAGACACAACTTATAGCATGATTTTGGAGCAAAAAAATAGTTTTCGTTTATTTCAAAAAAACGACAAGGGGAGTCTTTGGTTTGATGCAGGATATAAACATTTTTACTTGTATCGCTATCAAAATACCGCAATGTACGATTTTCAAAATATTTTCAGACCCATTAATCTTCATATATTGAACTTTCAAACAGGACCTGTAACCAGTATTAGATGGTTTGGCAAAAAGCGAAATAATTATGATTGTTCTTTTTGGTGGCAATATCAACAGCAATACTATGAATATCAAGATATTACACAATTTACAACATTTCAATCTAATTATAAAGAAGTAGATTTACAAAAAATAACACGACATTTTCGCCCATTTATGGACATAAAAATAGACCTATTTTTCTAAAAAAATCCAAAATAGGGTAGGGGGGAGGTGTTTTTTGCAAGCTCATATAGTAAAAATGCCCTAACTTTTAGATATCGCAGATTGCACAGATTTTACCGCAGATTTTTGCTAATATTTCTTAATCTGTGTAAATTTGCGTCATTAAATCTGCAAAAATCTACAATAAATTAGCCATAAATATTTTCTAAATCGCTAACCCAAAATAGGCAGAAAATCATAAAAAGCGTCTTTTTCGACTAAAAAATTAACATAATATAAATTATAGGACAAATACTATCTATAAAAAAACAGATGCTATTTCGTGTAAAATAACATCTGTTTCATCTATTTTTGCTTACTTAGGCACATTATTTGGATTCAACAAATCATAAAACTGGTCTATTTTGGGCAAAAGAATAATACGGGTTCTGCGATTTTGTGCTTTGCCTTCTGGCGTATCATTAGTTGCCAATGTGTTATACTCTCCCCTACCCGCTGCAATTAGTCTATTTGGATTTACGCCATAATTTTTCTGTAACACACGCACTACCGAAGTTGCTCTTGCAGCACTCAACGCCCAGTTATCTTCAATACAACTTGTTCTGATACCTACATTGTCGGTATATCCCTCTACCATTACCTCTAAATCGGGTCTTGATTGGATAATTTGTGCAATTTTACTCAATACTGCGCTTGCCTTATCATTAATGTAAGCACTGCCACTTTGAAACAACATTTTGTCAGATATATTGATGAAAACCACCGTTTTATCTACTTTAATGTCCACATCTTGGTCATCAATTCCTTCTTTCAAAACCGTTTTTAGATTGATGGCTAATGCTAAATTGAGCGAATCCGTTTTTGTTTTTGCTGCTTGCAAAAGATGAATATACTGCTCTTTCTTTTCTAATTGCGACAAAGTAAGCGAAATATTATTATTTGCCGATTGAGATAACACAGTTAAACCGCCTATTTGTTCATATTGCTTATCTCTTTGTTGTTTTAAATCTTGACTTTGATTTTTTAAGTCGCCGATTTGTTCTTGATAGGTTTTTGTTTGATTTTGCGCAATTTTTAATTCTGCTGCTAATTTATCTCTCTCTTGTTCGCAAGCCGTTATTTTTGACTTATAAGTGTCAAACTGCGCATTACATGCATCAATTTGCGCTTTGTAGGATTGCGCTTGTACTCTGACAGAGTTTTCACTTGATTCTGCATGTGTTTTCATTTCCAAGTATTTTTTTTTGGTAACACAAGCGGGAAGCAGCACTAATGCCGACAAAATAAGAACGAAATAACGTTGATGGTGCATAATAGAAATGATATAGTATTAAGTAACAATAGGCTTATTACGAAAACAAGGCTAATAAGTTTCTGAAAATATAGGTTTTCTCTATAAAGTACGGTGCAGGGAATACTATCTTCATACGTGTAAATAGCAACTGTTCTGATACCTAATTCATAAGCAGCACGTAAGACTCGAATGGCTATTTCGCCTCTATTGGCAACCATGAGTTTTTTGATATGGTTTTGAGACATAATAATAGGCTTTTGAGATAATGAATTATAGCTACAAATGTAAGTGGAACTTATGAGTTATGTATATAAACTGTATATCGTTTTTTACGATAGCTTTTTCTTCATAAAGTAGGGATTAAACCTTAAAAGCATAGTTCACAAATTATTTTACTGTGGCACTTTATAATAAATCGTTTGAATATTATATTTCAGTCGTTTATTACAGAAAAAATATAATTTAATAAATTTATTGTCTATATCTTTTTTTATCTGAAAAAAGATAATTCTCAAATAAAAAATAGCCATAGCCCTCTATTTAAATCATAACTAGTTAAAAAACAATAACTTATTGACAAAAATGTATTTCATTTTTTGAATTACCAAAAACAATAGTGTAGTAACATGTAGTTTACTCACATAAAAAAATACATATTTATGTTCTTTTTATATTGAAAAAAGTCCCATAGATTTGTACCAAATAATTTCAATATGCTTATGACGAAACGTAAACTTTTCTTTTTCCTTATGTTGGTAGCGGCTGCATTATATACCTTAGCTGCTTAACGTCTATACTACTTTATCGCACAATTTTTGGCTTATTTAATGGGGAGTAAGGAGACCAACAAAGTCTAACAACATTATCTTGGGTAAGATAATGTTGTTTTTTTTTATAAAAAAACTTTCTTTTTTAAAATAGTTTCTTTTTTCCCAAAAAAGTGTTTATTTTTGCGGTGTTAGGCATACTTACAACCGAATAAATAAAAACCGAATAACATATTTTTGACATGAATATACAAATTGCTCAATTTTCTGTTTTATCCGAATCAGGAAGAAGACCTCACAATGAAGATGCTGTTTATCCTAATTCATTAGAAAGTGCTACAAATGTTCCTAACTTATATATCGTAGCAGATGGTATAGGTGGAAAAGGCAAAGGTGATGCAGCTTCTCGCATCACAATAGAGAGTTTTTCGCAATATTTTGCGGAAAATCCACCCGTAGAAGAAGCACTTAGTCGTATATATGTAGATAATGCACTTCGATTTACCGAAAATGCTTTTGACGAATATATAAAAGTCCACCCAGAGTGTTGGGGAATGGGCGCAACGATTGTCTTATTATATGCAAATACGGCAGGGGTTTCTATTGCCTGGGCAGGAAATTGTCGTGCGTATCAATATCGAAAAACCGAACAACTTTATCGTAGTAACGATCATACCGAAGTAAATGTGTTGTTACGTGATGGCAGAATAACTGCGGAGGAAGCGCAAACACACCCTCGTCGCCATTCTATTTTACGGGCAATTCAAGGAAGTAGTTATCCTACGCAAATGGATACACATTTTATTGGTAAAGAATCTATTTTTATTGATGATATATTTTTTTTATGCTCCGATGGTATTTTGGAAGGCGTAAGCGAATCACATTTAAGTACAGCGATTGATTTACAGTCAAATACAGAACTTTTACTTGCAGAAATCAAAACCTATTGTCAAGCAGAATCAAGTGATAATTATGCTTGTGTTTTATTGAGAATGGGAGACAAAGATGCTGTACATGCTACGGCTATTGTTGAGACACCTGCGGTAACTGCCGTAAGTAGTCCTGTACTATGGGACGATGATGACGAAGTTGATTTAGTGGTTGAAACTTCAAGAGATGTGGAAGTTGAGGAAGATATAGAAATAGAGACAGAAGCAGCGTTAGAGGTAGAAGAAAAAGAAGAAGAAACACCGCCACTTATTATCGTCAATGAGCAAGCACCTGTTGTTACCCCACCGATTGTGGTAAATACACCAGCACCTGCTGTTGTAGAAACGCCACCTCTTGTTACGCCACTGCAACCACAGGCAGAAACGCCACCTTATGTGCAGTCACCTTTAATTCCAGCTTCTTCAGTTTCTACCAACAATAATAACATACCTCCCGCATCAGGAAATCATTTGAGAGAGGAAAAGAAAGATAATTCCGGCGTTCTTGCATTAGGTGTTTTGGTTTTTACGGGTATTTTAGTGGCTTTACTCGCTTGGGCTTGGACAGGTTCGGGTAGTAAAAAAGGCGAAAAGAGTTACGAAGATTATATGCAAATTGCCCAAGAAAACCAAAAACTAGGCAATTATGACTCTGCCCTTGTAAACTTGGATAGAGCCATTAAGGTAAACAAAGGTGCATCTGGTAATGATAGTCGTTTAAGAATAGAGTTAGTGGAGAAAAAAACAGCGGCAGACAAGGGGAAAATGGTAACACAAGGCGATAAGTTTGCCGCATTTAACAAATATCCTGATTACATTCGTGCCATCAATGTCTATGAAGATGCAAAGCGCAACTATGGTGATAATGGCGGTATTATTCAAGGAAAAATAGACAAGGTTAAAGATTTAATGGGCAAGGCACAACCTGCAAATGCTTTTCAGGAGCTATTGGTAGAAGCGAATAATGCTTGCAAAGAAGGAAATACCTTAGATGCGAATATGTTTATGGAAGCTGCTGTTAAGTTTAAATCTACGCCTGAGCAGCAAAAAAACTTGAACGAATTGAGAGGACAATGTAGTATTTTGGCTGATGCTGCAAAAAAAGCAGGCAAAGTTGAACCGACAGTTGCTGCAAATGAAAGGGGTTTAGGCGAAAAAACAAGCCCTGCAAGTTCAAATGAGGCTGCTACAAAAAAAGTAGCTGCACCTGAA
>JAAFHL010000479.1 GCA_013298365.1 Bacteroidota bacterium
AAAAGCAGCCGTTCAAGAAGGGATTGTGCCTGGTGGTGGTGTAGCTTTATTGCGTTGTATCGCAGCTTTGAAACCTGGTAGAGGCGGCATCAATGACAAATTCCTAAAAGGAGATGTAGGAAGTGGTGTTTCTATTGTGCGTAGAGCATTGGAAGAGCCGCTTCGTTTGATTGTAGAAAATGCAGGACTTGAAGCAGGTGTTATCATTAATCAAATTCTTTCTGCTGAAAACATTGATTATGGTTTCAATGCAAGAGATGAGGTATATGAAAACTTCTATGAAACAGGCATCATTGACCCTACAAAAGTAACACGCAGTGCTTTGGAAAATGCAGCTTCTATCGCAGGTTTGCTTTTGACCACAGAGTGTGTAATTACAGACAGAGTTGATGAAAATAAACCTGCCCATATGCCACACGGCGGCGGAATGGATATGATGTAATCGCTTCATTTGTCGCAGATGAACACAGATTAAACCGCAGATTTTCGCAAATTAGAAATTTATTTGCGGGAATCTGCGTTCTTTATTTGCGGAAATACTTGCACTAAGCCTGCCGAAGTGTAAGAGAAAATTGAGCCACACAAGGTATTTATCTTGCCTTTTTGTATAAAACAAGCTTCTATAATCCTATTCTAAATACAATTATACAATGGATAAAATAACACATTTTCAAAACGTTATATTGCAGTTTTTGAACAACTATAATGAAGAAATGGGGGGGAATTTACCAACCTCAAATCCGCCAAGACGTGTTTTAGCAGATAAAGAAAATAATAGCTTTCAACTCCTTGCGCAAGGTTGGAAAGGTAATCATTATATATTTGGTCCTCTTTTTCATTTTGACATTATTAATGATAAAATTTGGATTCAATGCAATAACACAGAGCGAGAAATAGTAGATGAATTTATCGCACAAGGTATTGAGAAACAAGATATTGTATTAGGATTTATCCATCCGCAAGCACGCCACTTTTCAGGATTTGGAGTTTCTTAATAGTGGCTTTATTTATAAAATGTAAAGGATTTACTGTCAAATTCAAAGCACTCTCATAAAAAATAAACACACAAAGTACACGAAGAAAAGGACACACGAAGTGCTCAAAGTAGCTTATTTTCGATAAATCTTTGTTTTTTTTGTGAATCCTTTGAGAACTTTGTGAACCCCTTGTGAACTTTGTGGTATAATTCAACCCTTTGTAAATTTGTACACTATCTGCTAAAGCAAAACCGAAATCTCTTTGGCGCATTTATCCAAAGGAATTTACTATATTTGCCTTTCTGATGGCAGAAAGACCATAATTATACGAGAATAAAAGACATGAAAATTATCATTATTGGCAATGGCATCGCAGGCATTACCGCAGCAAGATATATACGCAAACAAAGCAGTGAGGCAGAAATTAAGGTCATTTCAGCAGAAAGTGATTATTTTTTCTCCCGCACTGCCCTCATGTATGTTTATATGGGGCATCTGAAATTTGAACATACACAACCTTATGAATCTTTTTTTTGGCAGAAAAACAGGATTTCCTTAGTCAAAAAAGAAGTTATTTGCATCAATGCTGATACCAAAAGAATCTTTTTTGCCCAACATGAAAGCCTAAGTTATGACAAACTCATTCTTGCCACAGGTTCTCGCCCCAACAAATATGGTTGGAAAGGACAGGATTTGGAAGCAGTACAAGGTTTGTATTTCAAACAAGATTTGGAAAACATGGAAAAATATTCCCAAAACTTGCAACATGCCGTCATTGTAGGTGGCGGCTTGATTGGCATAGAGATGGCAGAAATGTTTCATGCTTGCCATATTCCTGTTACTTTTTTGGTCAGAGAAAATAGTTTTTGGTCAAATATCCTTCCTTTTGAAGAATCAGAAATGATAAATCGGCATATTCGTAGCCAAAAAGGAATAGATTTGCGCTTAGGCGAGGAATTGCAAGAGATTATTGGTGATGAAAACGGGCGTGTGAAGGCAATTATTACAAAAAATGGAGAAACTATTCCTTGTCAATTTGTCGGATTAACAGCAGGCGTAAGCCCTAATATAGATTTAGCAAAAGGCACAGACATAGAAACGGGCAAAGGTTTTTTGGTAAATGAATATTTAGAAACTTCTGTATCAGATATTTACGCCATTGGAGATTGTGCGCAACTGCGAAACCCTGCGCCGCATAGAAGTGCAATAGAAGCCGTTTGGTACACAGGCAAAATCATGGGACCTATTTTGGCAGACAATATTTTGGGCAAAAAAACGCCGTATATTCAAGGAATTTGGTTCAATTCTGCGAAATTTTTTGACATAGAATATCAAATTTATGGCGAAGTTCCTAACATACTTTCGCCCAGAGATACCCATATTTATTGGGAACACAAAGACGGAAAAAAATCTATTAGAATTGTCTATGATGTTGTAACAAAAATTGTTAAAGGCTTCAATCTCATGGGTATTAGATACAGGCAAGCAGTTTGTGAGCAATGGATTGCAGAAAAGAAAACCATTCAAGAAGTGATTTCACAGTTAGAAAAAGCCAATTTTGACCCCGAGTTTTATGCAAAATATGAGCATGAGATAAAAGCCTTGTTTTGGGCGAAATGATGCCTATTTTTCACAAAAAACCCTGACAGGGTTCGATTTTTTTATTATTGTTTTTTTATGCGAAATTACGGTCAGAAGTTCCTGCTGATTTTCTATGTCGTTATGAAATTTCTACTTTGCTCAACGACTATATTGCGTAGTCGCAATATTTCTGTTGTCAGCTGTTTTTCATTTCATTCTCAACTTGTTTTACATGCTCAATTGTAAGGTCAAAATCTTCCGCTATTTCTTCAAGACTCAACCGCCCACGTTTTAGCAGTTTTTTTATTTTTTCCTTTATTTTTTCTTCCATCTCTACCTCTTTTTCCTTTATTTTTTCTTCCATCTCTACCTCTTTTTCCTTTATTTTTTCTTCCATCTCTGCTTCTTTCGCCTTTATTTTTTCTCCCATCTCTGCTTCTACTTGTAATCGGGTAGTATTTTCAATAAATGCAACCGTTTCTTTACGTTGTTCATGTATTTTAGCGGCAGCTAATTGCTCTGGGGTCAAATCGTCTATATTTGCCAATTTTGCTGCTTTTGCGATGGCGGTTTTTCCTGTGTTGATATTCGGGTTCTCTGGATTTCTCATCGATTCACGAATAAGATTAAGCCAATCAAATATAGCTACTGGCGTTTCAGGTTGAATATTTGTCGTATTCAAGATAACCATTTTATGGTTATTGATTTCTATGACATTGCCACTTAAATCTCTTGGATTAATATCTGTTATCAAAACATCATTTTTTATCGGCTTACCGTTTTTATCACTGATTTTATACGCAGCCGTAACAACAACAATCACATATACATCTTTTGCAAAAGCATAATTCGTACTTTTACGTTGTGTATCTATCAAATTTGCCAAAAAATAGTGCGCAAAACGATTATAGGTATAATCATAATCCACTTTTTGGATTTCAACTACCGTTCTCGCTGCTTTATCTTCGGCAAACAAATCCATTTTAAATTTTATGGCACTCACCTTACTCGGCAAAACCTTCTCTGTTTCAACTTTTTGAATGTGTATATCTATCCCTAACACATCTTTTACAAAGGCAGTAAAGACTTCTACATCTGTGAATACTTTTTTAAAATATACTTCGTTGTCAAGATTTGCTAACATAATTTGCTCGTTTTAAGATTTTGGACTTACAAAGATACATAAAAAAGCCAAATTTCCACTTTTTTTTCAAAAAGACTTCATTGTATTTCAATATCTGACAACGCCCATAGCTCCACTTTTTGATGAAAAAGCAGGACATATTTATATATTTTGGAATTTCCACAATATTATCGTAAAATTGCCCCTTTATTTATCTAA
>JAAFHL010000480.1 GCA_013298365.1 Bacteroidota bacterium
AAGTACATAATTGTTCTCATATCTATCCAACGACGACGTAATCGTCGTTGAGCTACACCCTAATTTTTGCTGTATCGCTACATTTGTAAGCCCTGAATTATTTAACAATACTATTTGGCAACGCTGACGAATTTTTGGACTAATGTTATGTTTTGATAAATGTTCTAACTCTGGTATAAAGCTATCACCTATCACTAAAAGTCTTGTTTTTCCCATTTTTTCTCGTTATTTTGAGTTGCAAAAATACCCTTATTTTCCTTATTATCAGCATTTCGTATCTTCTTTATTTATTACTACTTGGTACTTAATAATTTATTTTTCAATTCGTTTTCTATCAAAAAGGATTGATAAAATGCGGATTCTTCAAATAACTTGTATCTGTTAAGCTCTCCAAAAAATTCAAAATATCTTTTTCATCTTCCTTAGAAAGGGGAAAAGCTGACATACGCACATCAAGATTTGCGTGTTTTTTGCCGCCTGTACTATAATGTTTTAATACTTCGGGCAAAGTCGCCATGCTGCCATCGTGCATGTAAGGAGCTGTGATAAACACATTTCGCAAAGAAGGAATGACAAATTCCCCTTCATCTTTTGGGTTTTTTGTTATATTCATCAAACCTTTGTCTGCAGAACTGTTTTCTCCATCAGCATAAATGCCAATATTGGCATAATTTGTCATAATATTGCTGTCTAAGGCAAAACGAGAATTGGTAGAAAGCATTACCCCATTATGGCATTTACCACAGCGAAGACGTGGCGAAAAAAACAAGGCACGTCCATTTTGTGCCGAAGACGATAACGCACTTTCATCTCCTGCCAAATATTTGTCGTAAGGTGAATTCATGGAAACCAAAGTACTTGTGTAAGCTGCAATCGCTTCGATAATATGTTGCCAAGAAAATCTATCTTTTTCTGCCCGAAAAGCCTTTGCAAAATACCTTTGATACAAGGTATCTGCTGCAATTTTTGCCAAAATCTGGGCTTCATTTCCTTCAACGCCCATTTCGATAGGGCTTGTATTGTACAAGGGCAAACGATGTTGCTGTTGTAAACTGCGCACGTCAGGATTAGCAAGGTTAAAGGTTTTGTGATAAACGGCGTTCATCAAAGCAGGAGAATTGCGGGGATGTGTATCGCCAAAAACGCCGACAGAACGCCTGTAACCGTCAGAAAATGCTAATATAGGGTCGTGGCAAGCGGCGCAAGACTTTGTACCATTTACAGAGAGTTTTTTTTCAAAAAACAAATAATGCCCTAACACAACTTTTTGGGATTTTTGTGCAGGAATTTTGGGCGTTTGTGTAGGGCTGCAAGCAACAATAATTGCCATAAACAGAAGCCCTAATAAAATTTTTGTGCTTGGAAAATGAAACATCTTGAACTATTTATATAAAGATAAATACAAAGATAATGTATATTTGCGCAAAATATGTCAGTAGCTTTGTCAAAAATGGAGAAAATTCTGATAGATTTCATAAGTTCCACCTTTTTAATCTGCTGGTTATCTTATAGTTAGCAAAAACTATTTTTCTTTTTATATGAAAAAAATAATTTTCTTACTACTTATTACATCAATTGTTACATCAAGCTGTTTTCGCAAACAAGGTTGCACCTCCGAAAACGCTTTTAATTATGATTTTACAGCCAAAGAAGACAATGGCTTATGTGAGTTTGCAGCAGATGCTTTTGCGGGCAGATATGTAGGGAACGAAACGGTGTTTCAAGTAGATACAAGTGGCACTTTCAGTACTACAAGAAGCGACAGTAGTTTTATCATTTTTTGGGCGGATACAAATCGGGTACAACTGCGAGGCTTTTATGACTGTTTTGAAGAAAAAGATTCCATTAATTGTATCGTCAAAAAGTATGATGTATTATTGGCAAATGATAATAGCAATAATATTTGTATTGATGACTGGCGCAGTTTCTATATGACAAGAGAGGGTGATTCTGTTGTAAGGTATCAATATATTAAACGATATAGCGACATCAAACGAGATAGTGTAGTTGGACGAGCGAGTAAACAATAATTTACGTACTTTTACCCTATCTTTGGGCGAAACGTAAATCATTATGAGAAAAAGAGAAGATTTTATCGTTCTTTATTTTTGCATAATTAGACTATTTATCCTGTTTTCTTTCTTGATAAAAATACTTTTTTTTTAATTAATCATTAGCTCTCCTTTTAATTTTAATTATATTTTATTCGTTTACTTTGTGAAAATCAATATGTTAGTATATAAAAATATATTCAAAGTAAAATCAAATCTTAGCTGATTTATGCTTTTTTTTGCTAAACCTTTCATCAAACAAACTTTGATTTGATATAGGTGGCATTAAAGTGGTTCACAAAGATAGGATATTTAGATCTATGAATAGCGATTCAAACTACTTAAAAGCAGAACTATATCAATTTATTCAACGTGACACCCTATTCGATTTTCTCCTAAAGTCTTGTAAAGATGGACTTTGGATTTGGGACATAGAAAATCCCGAAAATGAATGGATGAATGTTACATTTTGGACAACCTTAGGTTATACACCTGAGGAGATAGCGCATGTAAAAAAGGCTTGGACACAATTTATTTTTGCAGAAGATTTGCTTTTAGTGCGAGATTTGGTACATTCAAACTTGCATAATCCTGATTTTGAATACACACAAGAAATTCGCTATCGGCACAAAGATGGTACTATTGTTTGGCTGATTTGTCAAGTGCGTTTTATTTGTAATGCAGACGGCAAAGCGATTCGTATGATAGGTGGGCATACCGATATTACGAAAGAAAAGAGATTGGATTATGAAAATACCCGTTTAGAAGCGATTTTGTCCGCATCAAGCGACTTATGCTTTGTGTTAGATACAAACTTCCGTTTTATTGAATATCACCATAACCCTAATAATAGCGAATTGGTCGTAAGTCCTGATTTTTTTATGGGCAAAACCATTGAGCAAGTGGGTTTTCCGCCAAGTGTATATCAAACTATTTCACAGGGAATCGCACAAATGCTTGCCACAGGCAAAAAGGTAACGGTTGAATATGATTTGTCTTTCCCCGAAAGAGAGATGCAATTTTATAGTCTGACCATTTCGCTGTTTTTGTATGAAAAAGATATACCTGCCGAAATACTTTGTTTTGTCCAAAATATTACCGAAAGAAAGCAGGCAGATTTGGCACTCAAAGAGAGTGAGGAACGATTTAGGAAAGCGATTCAGGCTACTCAAGATGGTTTGTGGGAATGGGATATACTTACAAATAAGGAGTTCTTTTCGCCTCGTTGGTGCGAAATTATTGGCTATGATTTTGATGACCCTGAATTAGTGCATAGTTTTAGTACTTGGGTAGAGCGTATTCACCCTGAAGATGCCAAAAGGGTACTTTCTGTGGTAAAGCAGCATCTGAAAACTACGCAAATATACAATATTGAGTACCGTCATCTACACAAAACAGGTGAGTACCGCTGGCAAAGTTCAAGAGGACAAACTTTTTTTGACGAACATGGGAAAGCGCGCAAAATGGTGGGGTGTATCGCTGATATTTCCGAAAGAAAAAGAGCGGAAGACTTGGCGCAGCAAATCAATACATTGCATCAAACCTTGTTGGACAATGTGCCTGGTTATGTAGTTTGTAGAGATTATGACGGGCATTTTTTGTTTGTAAATAAAGCATTTGCTGCCCTTTTTGGCAAAAAAACCGAAGAAGTAATTGGACTTACAGATGCGGCGTATGGCGCAACCCCTGAGGAAATCAACAGTTATTTGACCGCAGATAGAAAGGTGATGGACTCTGGGCAGGCTTTATTTGTGCCAGAAGAACCTGTTTTGCGCAAAGATGGCACAAGGGGCATTTTTCAGGCAACAAAAGTGCCGATTGATTTGATGGGATTAGACAAAAGTGCTG
>JAAFHL010000481.1 GCA_013298365.1 Bacteroidota bacterium
ATATATGTCAATCCTGGTCCTATCGTAAGTGCAGGTTCTGATATGAATTTCTGTGAAGGCTCAGGTCCTATTCAATTAGATGGAACAGTAATTGGTTCAAATCCTCCTTATTTCTATTCTTGGTGGAGCAATCCTACACCTGGTGGCATTAGCAATCCCAATATCGAAGACCCTATCGTCAATCCTACGGATACAACGATGTATTTCTTCCAAGTAAGTGATGGTACAGGTTGTTATAGCAATGTGGATTCGACTGTGGTTATTGTAAAGCCTAAACCCAAAGTTGATGCGGGTCCTGACAAAGAGATTTGTGATTCGCCAACAGCACCTGGTGTGTTCTTAAATGGCGGTTTAGCAGCAAGCAACCTAGCACCTGCACCTTATACTTATTCTTGGTTTCCAGGAGGAACGATTGGGGGCATGATTGCAGGACAAGATACCCTCATCAGTCCTTATGTGCGTCCAACACAAACTACCATTTATACCTTAGTGGTTTCTTCGATAAATGGCTGTTCAAGTGATGTAACAACTTTGGATACCATGAGTACTGTAACTGTAGTGGTAAATCCATTGCCTAATGTAAATGCCGGTCCTTATACCGATATTTGTTTAGGGGAAACCATACAAATGAATGGTTTTGCAAATGGCGCAGGTCCTATATACACCTATCAATGGACTCCGCCAATGGGATTGGCAAGTACGACTTCGCCCACACCACAAAATACGCCTACCGCAACTACAACTTATACACTTACGGTTGTTTCTAATGGTTGTGCCAATTCGGATACAGTAACAATCAATGTACATACGCTGCCAACAGGTGCGATAGAACCGCCTGTTTCCGATATTTGTCAAGGCGATTCTGTACAATTAGATGGTAGAGCCGATGGCGACCCATTTGGTACATTATATGCTTATAGTTGGACTCCTTCCACAGGTTTGAGCAGCGCAACAAGTGCAACCCCTTGGGCTTTCCCTACAAATACAGCTTCTTATACACTTTTTGTAAGCTCTACACACTGTCCAGGATTTACAGATGTGGTTTTGATAAATGTTAAGCCTACCCCTATTGCCAACATAAACACACAAGATACCTTGATTTGTCAAGGGGATAGCAAGCAGTTGATTTCAAGTTTTTCATTTACCACGCCAGCAGGAACACCCATTATTTATCAATGGTCTCCTACAACGGGTATGAATAATCCGAATATCCCTAATCCTACTGTAACACCTTCTCAAACAACAGTTTACACAGTTGAAATTAGTGTTGCAGGTGGTTGTAGCACAACAGCAGATGTGAAAGTAGAAGTTGTTCCACAAATTATTGCAGATATTACGGCGGATAAAAACCCAATATGTGGTGGAAGTGCGGCTATTTTAACAGCTTCTTCTTCGGGTGGAAATGGTGGCAGCCCAAGCTATTCTTGGTATCCTGCAAATGGACTAAATGACAGCACAAGCCAAAGCATTTCTATTTCGCCAACAACAACAACAACGTACTATGTAAACATTTCGGAAAGTGTATGTTCTGATACAGATTCTTTACAAATTGTCGTAAATCCACAACCAAATGCAGATATTTATGCGACAAATCTGACAGGTTGTGTACCATTAGAAACGCAATTTGGGGAAAACGCAGATGATGAAATTGGCTATTTGTGGAACTTTGGCGACAATACACCTGTAAGCAATGCACCAAGCCCTGGACATACGTTTACTGCTGCTGGAACTTATACAGTAACTTTCACCGCACTTGGACAAGGTGGTTGTAATACAAGCAATACCTTACAAATCTATGTATCAGACCCAAGTTTGGCTAATTTCAGCTCAAATCCTCCCACAGATTCGGTAATGCAAGTACCTGCCGCAGAAGTTATCTTTACCGACTTGACACCTAATGCCGTAAACTGGTTCTGGGACTTTGGCGATGGCACAATTTCTTCCGAACAAAACCCTTCACATACCTATCAAATGCCTGGTGAATATACCGTAACATTGGTAGTAAGCAATGAAAGTGGTTGTGTAAGTGAAGTGATTAAAACGCCTTATATCGTTACAGAAACAGGTTTGTTTATTCCTAATATTTTCTCACCAAATGGAGATGGTTTCTATGACACTTGGAATGTGCAATATACAGGACTTCAAACTTTTGAAGTAAGTGTATTTGACCGTTGGGGCGTAAAATTATTTGATGCAACAAACACTGAAAAAATGTGGAAAGGCGCAGATGCAAATGGAAAAGAAGTTTCAGAAGGCGTTTATTTCTATACCATCAAAATAGGAAATAAAGTTTATAACGGAAACATTACCTTAATCAGATAGTCATTTTCGATTACTTGATTTTAAACCGCAAATTGATACAAAAATAGTGTATTGATTTGCGGTTTTTTATTAGGCATTTCTACTGATATTTTGTCCCTACGGGACAGTAAGAAAAGACATAAATAATTAATAACCATATATTTACATTAAATTTCTAACCCTTAATTCGCATAAATAAGTAATGGTATAAAAACTATTTTTATTACGTTTTTACATTATGTTTTTGTTTGAAAAATGAATAAAAAATATCTGATTCATTTCTTTAACATTCATACATAAATCCTTATATTTGTTTTTAATTTAGGAATAGAAATAAAATAAAGTATCCATTTCAAAATACTAATACCTTGATTAATAGTATTCTCGTTAATTTTTAATTTTACATTATTAATTTTTCATTTCTTATACTACATTCCATGAAAAAATATATTCTTTCCCTCGACCAAGGCACAACAAGTTCTCGGGCGATTTTATTTGACCATGCAGGCAAAATCGTGCATACAACTCAGCAAGAGTTTACCCAAATTTTCCCGCAGTCGGGGTGGGTAGAGCATGATGCCCTTGAAATATGGGAAACACAGCTAAAAATGGCTCGTTTGGTCATAAGCGAATCGGGTATTTTGCCCGAAGAAATTGCGGGCATTGGCATCACAAATCAACGAGAAACGACCGTAGTTTGGCACAAAGACACAGGCATACCCATTCATAATGCGATTGTTTGGCAAGATAGACGCACAGCCGCCATTTGTGATGTGCTAAAAAGTAAAGGGCATGAACCGTATATTCGTGAAAATACGGGCTTAGTAGCCGATGCCTATTTTTCGGGAACAAAACTCTCTTGGCTATTGGATTGGGTTGCGATTCATCGCCCCGACCTCAAAATAGAAGATTTGCGTTTTGGGACAATAGACACTTGGCTGATTTGGAAACTCACAGAAGGAAAGGTTCACGCAACCGATTATACAAATGCCTCTCGCACCATGTTGTTCAATATCAAAACATTGGAATGGGACAAAAAAATGATGAAAGTACTGCGAGTGCCAGGCTATATGCTGCCAGAGGTCAAAAGTTCGTCTGGCAATTTTGGGAAAACAAGTGCCAAATGGTTTGGCGAGGAAATCATCATAAGTGGGGTAGCAGGAGATCAACAAGCTGCCTTATTTGGACAAAAATGTTTTGAAGTAGGTTCGGCAAAAAACACCTACGGAACAGGCTGTTTTATGTTGATGAATACGGGTGAAAAACCCATTGTGAGTAAGGCGGGCTTAATCACGACCATTGCTTATGTGAAAAATGGCGTTGTTACGTATGCCTTAGAAGGCAGTGTTTTCATTGCAGGGGCAGCGATTCAATGGCTAAGAGATGGGTTAAAAATCATAGAATCGGCGGCTGACTCAGAATATTTTGCCCGTAAAGTGCCTGATACTGATGGCGTTATTGTTGTTCCTGCCTTTTCGGGATTGGGTGCGCCTTATTGGGATATGTATGCAAAAGGGGCGGTATTTGGCTTGTCTCGCCGCAGCAACAAATCCCATTTTATTCGGGCTACCTTAGATTCGCTTGCCTATCAA
>JAAFHL010000482.1 GCA_013298365.1 Bacteroidota bacterium
ATGTGTATAGATTAAGTTCCTATTTTTAACCACTAAGTCACTAAGAAACACTAAGGTAAGACTCAAAAGTGGGATATTATTTCATACACATTCCTTATGGTTTTCTTATAATTTAAAAAACTTTGCATGGTAGCTGCTGCCATCGCCTAAATTAATGATTTTGGCAGTATATGCACCCATAGCCAATTTTCTGATGTCTATATTTAGGGTATTAAAACCTTTTGAAAGGTCTTCTGTTGTCATTGTATCAATGATTTTGCCCGCCATATCTACGATTTCTATTTTGCACGCTGCTCCTTGATACAAAAATAGCACAACATTTATGTCTGTATGTGTCGGATTCGGATATAGCGCATGAAAGAAAACCGTATCATTGATTTTTTGCAGTTTTATTACCGAAGATTGTGTTGCCGTTCCATCTATATCTATATGAATCAATTGATAATACGTAACTTGATAGGGATTTGAATCTAATGAAACATAATCTAATGGAATATTGCTCATTCCACCAGACGTTTTAGTGGGAACAGTTGCTAAATGTGTATAAGTAACATTATCTTCACTGCGCATCAAATGAAATTCCTTGCTATTTTGTTCATTTTCGGTACGCCATTGCAATACATTCCCTTCTCTGCGATTATACCCATCAAAATATAACACATCTGCGGGCAATGAAAAAAAAGCACCACCAATACCTGCACCTCCTCCTGTGATTTTACCTGCCACGATTTCGGCAGCATAGTCAGTTCCTACATTTGACAAAGCCCAATTGATAACAGTAGGACTTGCGCCATTGTTATATTCCCAATAACCATTTCCTTGATAATTATAAGGCGTAGCAGCAGGAATCCCGATATGCTGATTTTGCGGATTAAGATTGTAATTGATATTTGCATTTTCATTGATGGTATAAATTTTCAAGTCATTTAGCGTAGAAGAAGTAACTAAAGGCTGCAATGCACTCACATCTGTATCCTTTACATAATATTTAAGATGAACATCTGTTACAGGTTGCTGCAAAACGTCCATTTTCCAATAACGATTCATCGGATACCAAAGTGCGCCATATACCATATAAGGTGTAGTAGGATAATTGAGGACAGAATGTCCCGATTGTGCATATAAAGTCATATCAAAACCCGCATCGCCAATATGTCCTATGCTATTTCCATTTGTATTTGCATTCATTACGGACAACAAAAGATAATCATCACACTCGTTTGAAGGACTGTTATGATTGTCATAATAATGTGTCCAATCTCCTATATTTAACTCATAGTCAGCCTTATATATAGAATCATTACTCGGCGCAATATTCACTGCAACAACCGAATCGGGTGCAGCAATATTTAGTGCAACGGTATCTGTATGTGGGCAAAAATTGGGCATCATCCAAATAAGGTTTACCGTTGAATTATATTCACTTAGTGCAGGCGTATAACTAGTAGTCGGATTATTGATAGCGGAAAATACGCCATTTCCGCCAGACCAAGTGCCGTTTCCTGTTGCATTTAAGGCTATTTCTGTTCCACAATTTAAGGGTTGTATATTAATATCTTGTCCTGCGGGATTGCCAATATTGGGATAAAATACCACATTTACGGTATCTACACTTTGACAGCCCTGCAAAGAAGTAGTTGTCAAAGTATAAGTAATAGGAGTTATAATATTTTGCGCTTGAACCATATTACCATTTGTGGTATTCAAAAAAGTAGCAGGACTCCAAACATATTGCAGATTAGGGGATTGACCGCCCATAATCGTTACATCATAATCTTCCGTTTCACCAAATAAATTTGCACTACTATCACAACCATGTAGCCCTATTATTGGGCTATTACTTCCACCTATAACACGAAGCCTTGTTGTACCATTTATTGCAGTAAGTGGTACAGTAAAAGTAATAAATCTAGTACCGTTTGACCCAGCATTAGTGGTAGATGCGCCCAAATAATCACTAGCATTTAGGATATTATCTTGATTATAATCTATCCACGAAGCAAAATATTGATAAGGGTCATATCCAAAAGAGACCGCCAAAGTATAAGTACTCCCAGCAGTAAGCTGTGTAGTTTGCGCTCCGCCACCATTAAAATAACTATACTGATTATCGCCGCCACAGCCCATACCACTCGAATAATTCAAGGTATTCAACACAACTTTGCTAATATTATCGCCAAAACAGCCATTTTCATGAAAATAAGGGCAATAACTTGAATAAGGGGCAATAGTTGCTGACACAGATAATTGTGTACTATCCGTAGGACATAGAGCAATCTCATCATTTTGCACATCTGTTAGCACCTGCTGTCCCACAATAAGAGAAATACTTGCCGTATCTATACAACCCAAACTATTTTCACCTGTAACCCAATAGGTACAAGAAATAGGCGGTTCAAGTATCAGGGAATCCCCCGTGAGTATCTGAGTGTTAAAACTATTAGACCACGAATAATTGAACCCACCGCTTGCTGTTACTTGCACATCAGTAATGCCTGGTTTACAAATCATAGCAGCAGTAGGAGTAACATTCACATTAGGCTTGGATTTTACGGTAAAAGTGACTGAATCAATCGTAACAAGGCTACAATTATTATTGACAAAAATGGTATATGTGTATGTCCCTACGGGTAGCGAAAGCGTAATCATATCTGTACTGCCAGCATTATTGCTCCAACTATAAGTCATAGGCGTTCCGCCAATGGCATTAGCTGAAATCGTAAAAGGCGTATTTTCACAAACCAAATCAGGCGCAGAAGGCGAAAGAACAATTTTGTTAGAAATATCTAGTTGTATATTGGCAGTATCTGTACAACCCTCTACATCGGTAGCAGTTACGGTATAAGTAGTATTTGCCGTCATACTACCTGTCATCACAATCGGACCTACCGAAGGAATCGTAGCAGGACTCCAAATATAGCTACTTGTAGGAATAACTCTGCTAATACGGAGTAAATAATCCTCTGTCTCTCCCCAGAAATAAGTATCCTCGGGACTAATTTCTATACCCTCTACATTTTGTATGGCTACAATTCTCATTCTCGTTACTCCCCCAAAGGTAGAAATGGGAATCGTAAATGAAAAAGGTCTTACTGTTCCATTTCCCAAAGCAGAAGGAATAGGCGCACCTTCTGCAACCCTTTCATCAGGTAGGTCAAAAATACCATTTCGATTATAATCTATAAAAATCGAAAAACCTGTACTATAAGGGAAATTACCACAGTTTTTTAAGGTAATTGTTCCATTAATCGTTGTACCCGCCAAAATAGTAGGTGGGGTGAGATGCGTATAATTGCTGTACCTTGAAGCAATCGAACCCGCCCCTGTTGCAGCTACCCCACAAGCAGAATTATTATTCAAATAGCCCGAAAGCGTAACATTTGTAATATCTTCATCAGCACTAGCAAGGGCAACACTTGTAGCATAGTTGTTCGGTGAAACACTCAACTCCAAAAGACTGTCTCTTACCGAAAATTTTGAAGTTCCACCAGGGCAAACCACCACAGGATATGCTTTTGCCCAAAGATTAGGCGTATTAACATGAACTGCCGCTATTGCCGTTCCCACACAGCCTTCAACATCTGTTCCCTTTACGGTATAAGCAATAGAATAGGACGGATTTGCATATACAATGTTACCAATAGTGTCTGACAAACCTATTGCCGGCGACCATTCATAGCTATCTGCGCCAAATGCGATAAGTTGAATAGGCGTTGTTGAATTACAAATCACACTTTGAGGAAGATAAGTAACAATCGTTGGACGTTGATTTACAACAACCGCCTCAGGTAGAGTCGAAGCAGAATCGCCAGTATTAGTACAAGTAAGTGTTACCTTATAAAAAATATTTTCAGTTAAATTGCCTGTGCTTATGCTC
>JAAFHL010000483.1 GCA_013298365.1 Bacteroidota bacterium
TTGGGCGATTACGTGCTATCGTGCAAAGCACAGAGCCAAAAAAGAGAGAAAAAACTCGCAGAGCCTCGTTTTTCTCTCTTTTTGTCTCTGCAAGTCTGCTTCTATCACTATCGCAAAATACAAAAACCTATTATTTAAACAAAAAACAAGTTAATTGTAATTTTATTTCTCCTCCTGATTTTGTTTCTGTTCTGTTTGCTTGATTAAATCTTCCATAAAATATTTGCTCATATTGTAATTTAAGGTTACAATTAAAATCGCTAATATAATAATTAATACCACCACCAATTCTTGATTCTGAATAAATGGTATTAAAATTACTTCTTGCTTCACCATTTACAACATTAGGAAAATTTGGATTAATTTTTCTATTTTCGTTCACCAAATATTGTGTTTCACTGATATTCATATTTTGTGCTTCGTATT
The DNA here is from genome assembly GCA_013298365.1 of Bacteroidota bacterium. Classification (GTDB taxonomy): domain Bacteria; phylum Bacteroidota; class Bacteroidia; order J057; family J057; genus JAAFHL01. Next base: position 427 of record JAAFHL010000483.1, read on the forward strand.
TGATATAAGGTTGTATTTTCAAATCAGAAAAATAATAACCTAATTCTCCAAAAAGAATATTTTGATTAGGTACCAAAGGTGTAAATGATTTTGTATTTTTAGTATTTCCTCCACCTGAAAGATACATATAACCTAATTGTGCGGTCAAAGCACCATTACCCACTGTTACATCAGCAAAAACATCACCTGCAACACTCAAATAATCATCTTGAACATCTATCCCCGCTCCTACTGCCAATATTTCCTTTTGACCTAAATTCGTACCTGAGTAATAATGTTCTTTTTCTACGTCTAAAAAATTATAATTCAACCTCAAATTTCCCCTCAAATTTGAATATTTATCTACTGCTCTACCTCTAAAAACGCCTCCTCTTATTTCGAGTCTTTCATCAAAAGCATATCCTCTAAAACTCACCCCTAAATCACGCCCAAAATTATTTTGCAAGGCTTGATTTTGAAACAAATTATAAGGATATTGATACCAACCAAATTCAAGCCCCATCAATGTAACAGGTGATTGCATACCTTGTCTATTGATACCTGTAAGTTGCATACCCGCATAAACCAAAAAATTATCAGAAATTTTATGCTCTACTTGTGCATCTAAAATAATCAATTTTGGCTCTTGTATTCTTTTTGTACTATCCACAAAACCAATAGGCGATAAAATTTCAGTTTGCATAAATACAGAAGTTTTTCTTGTAAGTTGCGCTCCCGCCATCAACCTTGCTCTCCATATCTGTAGTTGCGTTCCCCAACGACGACCATCATCTAAAAGAGGGTTTTGTGGTCTATCTTGTGTAAAAACTCCCTGCATTTGTAAAAACGTACCAAATTGAACAGAAGGTTTGAATTGTGTACTGTCATTTTGAGCAACCAAAAAAAATGGGAAAATGACTAATAAAGTAAAAATTATTTTTTTCATTGTGATTGTGATTTTATTTTTAAATTAAAAACAATGTAAAGCAAAAAGAGTGCCTTTTGCAAGGCACTCTTTTTATGTTTATGATTAAAAGCCAAATAATAACTATCTTCTTACAATTCGAATCGCAGTTTTACCACGTTTGTTTTCTAAGTGTAATAAATAAGCACCATTTGCCAAATGTCCTAATCTTAATTGAATTTCATCAACTGTATCAGTAATTTCAGCTTTGTCTTCAAACACAACTTTACCGCTCATATCCAATACTTTTACAATGTAATCACCTTTCCAATTGTTGTCAAATCTCACATTAAAATCATCAGCACTTGGATTAGGATATACCGTAACAATTGGTTTTCCAAAGTTATCAATAGAAGTAGGATTACTAATTCCATTACCATTGATAGTCAAAGTAGATATACCTGAAAGTGCATTACTATTTACTATTACTGTACCACCAAAAGCACCTACAACATTGGGCGCAAATGTAACAGTTACAATTTGTGAGCCTGCCGCAGCAATAGTACCTGTAAAGTTACCACTAAATCCTATTGGATATTGAATACCTGAAATCGTCAATGGCGTATTTCCATTATTAGTTATCGTAAAAGTTGAAGTAATAGACTGCCCAATGATAACATCAGGGAAATTCAACGTAACAGGGCTAATGCTAATTACTCTTGTTGGTACTGGATTAACTACCACTGTATAATTAGCCGTTCCTATACAACCTATTGCATCTACTACACGCACACTAAAAGTAGAAGTTCCGATAACAGTAGTCGTTCCCGTTATGCTACCACTTGTACCCAATGCAAGACCTGTTGGCAATGTCCCTGTTGTTACTGTATAACTATAAGGAGCAGTACCACCTGTAGAAGTCAAGGTTTGATTATAGAATGTACCTATAATTCCTGCATTCAAAGTAGTAGGCGTAATCGTAATTGCAGTACAAGCACCATTGATAGTTATCAAATAAAATGTACTTCCATTACAACCATTCGCATCGGTAGCCGTGATATTTACATTTAAAGTACCTGTTGTTGTTGGCGTACCTGATATTACCCCTGCAGGCGACAATGTTAATCCTAATGGTAATGAGGTGCCTGAACTTACTGTATAAATGTAAGGAGCAGTACCACCAGTAGCAACTATTGAAGTAGAAGGATAACCAGTACCGACATTACCCATTGGCATCTGTGCAGGAGCGACTGTAATCGCAGGACAACTAGATAGTATCTGTAACATTAATACTTTTGTAACAGAACAAATACCTTGCGTCAATGTTACTGATACATTGTAAACGCCAAAAGTAGCACTTGTTCCTGAAAGAGCCCCTGTTGTTGGATTAAGCGTGAAACCTGTTGGTAAGCCTGTTGCTGCCCAACTAACTATGCCTGTATAACCCGTCTGTGTCAGTGTAACAGCTGGATAAGCTATATTGATAGTACCATTTGCTAACGAAGCAGTAGTAATAGAAACAGTAGGACAAACAATGTTCCAAGTATAACTTCTCGTAGCCGTACAAGGTCCGTTGGCTTGCGTTGCTGTAATATCAAAACTAAAAGCACCTGAAACACTTGGCGCACCTGATAAAACACCTGTAGTTGTATTGAGCGTGATTCCCGCTGGCAAAGCACCAGAAGATACCGCAAAAGTTACCGCAGAGGCATTACCAGTAGTTGAAAGCGTCTGATTATAAGTATTTCCAACTGTTGGACTTGGTAAAGTCGCAGGATTCAATACTATTGTAGGACAATTCACAGCAAAAGTATAGGCTTGTGTTTGAGTACAAACTCCTCCCGTTTGTGAAACTGTAACCGTATAAGTAGTCGAAACAGCAGTAGCCGTAGGAATACCTGTTATTTGTCCTGTTGCCACATCTAATGTCAATCCCGCAGGTAAAGCAGGCGAAACTGAATAAGTAGGCGTTTGTGTTGTTCCTGTTGTACTTGCATTTAAAGTATAACCTGCTCCTGCAACTGCATTTACAGCAGTTGTATTAGGAAACACAATTGTAGGACAATTAACCACCCAAGCATAAGGTTGTGGAACAACGCAACCTCCCAAATCTAAAGATATCGTAATATTAAATGTACCTGCTTCTGTTGGTGTACCACTTAAAGTACCTGTTGCACCATCAAAACCAATGCCTGCTGGCAATGTACCCGCTGATAAACTCCAAGTAAAAGGAGGATTTGCACCTGTTTGACTAATTACTTGACTAAACGCAGTACCTACCGTTGCAGCAGGCAATAAAGGAGTAATTGTAACAGTTGCACACGCTACTACAAAATTATAAGTATAAGTTGTAGAACAATTTGCCGTATTATGTGCAGCAGTGAAAGTCAAAGTATATGTACCTTGTGTAGTAGGCGTTCCACTCCAAGTAGCAGTAGGCGAATCAAAACTCATACCTGGTACACTACCCGTTGTCAATGTAATGGTATAATCATTAGGTAACCCTGGTGCGCTTGCTGATAATACTTGTGGTGTATAAAGCGTATTTACTAAACCATTTGGTAA
>JAAFHL010000484.1 GCA_013298365.1 Bacteroidota bacterium
TGAACGGGTGCATGGTCGTCAAGTGGGGCGAATCAGCGCACAAAGCGAAACGCTGCCCCACCAGCCGTCCATGCTGTCGTTATTCGCCACTCGTGAAAAAGTATTGCTTGTCAAACTGTGTGTAAAGCAAAATGTGGTAAAAAAGTTTTGGCTTCATTTCATTTCGCAAAACCTTTTCACCACATTTTGCAGAAAAGACGAAATTTTGTCAAAACCGATTTTTAACGAAAAGCAAAAAACGCATAAATCGAAAACTTGTGAAGTTTGGCGTAAAATCGAAAACTTGTGAAGTTTGGCGTAAAATCGAAAACTTGCGAAGTTTGGCGCAAAATCGAAAACTTTCGAAGTTTGGCGTAAAATCGAAAACTTGCAAATTTTGGCGTAAAATCGAAAACTTGCAAATTTTGGCGTAAAATCGAAAACTTGAAAGTTTGGCATAAATCAAAAACTTGTGAAGTTTGGCGTAAATCGAAAACTTGAAAGTTTGGCGTAAAAATAAAAATTTGGTGGAAATGCAGAAAATGAATACTTTTGCAAATGCTTCAAAGTAGGACTGGTTAGCGGATAAAACGGAAAGAATGACGAATAAAACGGAAGCAATACTGGCTAAAAAAAGAAAAAAGGCGAATAACAGGTGCATGAGCGTCAAGCGGGCGAATCCAAGCGCAAAGCAAAACGCCGCCCGCCTGCGCTCATGCTATCGTTCTCAGCAATAAATAATAATAAATTAATATAAATTATGCCTTGGAGTAATTTTTACGAACTAAATTCGGAAAATATTGAGAGAGTTCCAGAGAGAACTGGTATTTATAGAATTGCGCTATTAGAAGAAAGTAGTGCTTTTCATTTGAAGTGGAATGAGAGCGAATCCAACTACGAATGGATTGGCATTTATGCTGAGCATGAAATACCTAAACTAACAGTTCAACGTTTCCTTGACACTAGAACCCTAGTCGGTTTTTATTATAAGGAGATATATAGTAATTTAGTTTATATAGGAAAAAGTGATAATTTAAATCAACGCTTGAATGAACATCTTGCTGGGAGAGGTAGTAGCGGGGTTCAACAACTATTGCTTAATGGAGTTGATTTAAGGTTTTCATATCTTTCAACAAGGGATGGTACAGTTTCTGAGAATAATTTTTATCAAGAATTTCTTGAAGAAACAGGTGGTTTTTGTCCGCCTTGTGATAAAAACTCTAATGAGTGTTTGAGATTTTCAGGAAACTACGTTCCTACCTATTTGCTAAAAAAACGGGGTAGAGGAATACAATCAATTTTGGTATGCTAAACCTTTTAAAATAGTAAAAAAATAAATGCTGAGAACAAAAATATTGCTGCCAACCGCCACGCACGAAACCAACGCCGCAGGCAAATAGGCGGTGTGCAGCAATATAAGTCGTTATGTGAAATTTCAACTACACTAAAAAATGGGTTAAATTCTGGTGCTAACAAAAAATGCAAATACTTGATTACCAAATACTTTTCACAATAACATTTTGACTTTAGTCAAAATTAAAATACAAGTTATATAATTATTAAACTATTTTTTTATGCTAAAAACAACTTATTTTAAAATCATTATTATGATTTTCATGATAACACCCTTTGCAGGTGTTGCTCAATCTGAATGGGACTATTTTGCCACAAGTAATGAATATGCTAAGATGAATAATTGGGCTAAAGTCATAGAATATTGCGATAAAGCAATAGAAATCAACCCCAAATTTTCCAGAGCCTATAATCATCGTGCGCAAGCCAAATATAAACTTAATTATTCAACTGATGCCGTTCTATCTGATAATAATTTGGCTATCAAGTATATAGGTATTGATGATAACGATTCTAAATATATTTATTTTTGTGAGAGGGCATTTACATATGCTGCTATTGGAGAAGTAAAGAATGATGACGCATTTTATTTTAAAAAAGCCGCTTCAGATATTACCACAGCAATAGATTTATCGTATTCTTCTAACAAATGTAGTGAGTGGGAGCGGGGAATGCTTTATTTCAACAGAGCCATGTTTTACTCTCATTATGAGTCAAACTTAAATTTATTTTGTAATGATATGAGAAAATCAAAAGAACTTGGATATAAGGTAACTGAATGTATTGAATTGATTAATAGTAATTGTCAATGAGATTATTTTAATTAATCCGAGAATATACCTTTTTCAATTCATGAAGTAAATCGCAAAAGGGGACAAAAGGGGGATTTTTTCAGAACATAATGAAACTTTCAAACAATCAATAATATTTTTATGAAGACTAATATTTACATTTTAATTTTAGCAATTTTCTTTTTTTCCTGTGGGAACCCATGCCAAAATGGAGGTGTTTATGATAATGGGAGTTGTGTTTGCCCCCAAGGTTGGGAAGGTAAAGATTGTTCAACTCCATCCTCACCTATTCCAATATCAGAAAATCCAAATCCTGCCACAGATAATTCTATTCTTTCATCTCAGAATGATATATCTGGACAAGAAATTCGAAAACTGCGGAATATTGATGGTTTTAATGGGCTTGAATTGTTTGGCATCACGACTGGTACGTCTTCATCTTCATTAGTTAAATTTTTATCAGATGGGGGCATTGCATGGCAAAGAAATTTGGGTTTTAGGAGCTTCGATATTTGCGATGATGAACTAACTAACAATGCTATTTTGGTTGGTGGATTTGATTCTGATAATTCTATGCCAACAAGATATGAATTAGAAGAAGGGCGCATCGCTATGTATAATAATAGCGGAGATTTAGTTAAAAGTGTTACTATAAATGAGCCAGGGTATAAGGTGCATTTAAGAGCAGTAAAACGAGACTCTGATAGAGCTATTTATGCAGTTGGACTAGCTATTGATAATAATGGAATTCAGTATCCTTATTTGGTTCGCTTCAAGATTTATCCATTTGGTGATATACACTTTACAAAAGTTTTCACAAATATGCCCAAAAAAAGATTCCAAACACTTGATGTTAAGCAAATAACTGCGGAAATAACACAATTAGTAGTTACAACAAATACATATTCATCAGACCCAGCAATAGCTGATTTTATTTCAGTACATGATATAGGAGTGAATAATAATGGTGAGATTACCCAAGGCTATAATACAAGTATAACAACATCTTTGGGATTAAAAACATCAATACGAATACTTGGCTCATGCAAACAAGATGATTTTCTATATATCGCTGGAACAACAGAAGTCGATAGGCAACAAGCCCCATCAGATGGAGGACATTGGGACGGTTGCTTAGTCGCAAAAATTGATATAAACAATGGCGTAATTATTTGGAAAAAGATATTAGAATTATCAGACAAATCGGATGAATTTCATTCAATAGCTATCAATAACGATAAGCTCTATATCGTTGGAGAACATTCTCGTGTCTATTATAATGAAGAGCCTAAAAGAGCATTTAGTAATGGATTACTTGCTCTCATTGATATTAATACAGGCAACCTATTAAAAAACTATACATTTGGAGATAAAACAAAATTTTCTAAATTACAAACTATTGAGTTCAATTCTGGCTATGTATATTTAGGTGGTTTAACAAAGAGTATGACAAATAATCCAGCGAATGGTTGGTTACTAAAGGTTGTTCAATAGATTAAACTTAATAAAAAAATCACATAACATTCTCATCTCCGCCCATGTCTGCTATCCGAAGCGCAAGGCTAAACGCAGCAGGCACAGGCGTAGATTTTGTCGTTATTCGCCACTGGTAAAAAAGTATTTCTTGTTAAACTGTGTGTAAAGCTAAATTTGTGGAAAAAGTTTTCGCTACATTTCATTACGCAAAAACCTTTTCCACAAATTTAGCAAAAAGACGAAA
>JAAFHL010000486.1 GCA_013298365.1 Bacteroidota bacterium
TGTTCACTGTTTACTGTTCACTGTTTACTGTTTACTGTTCACTGTTTACTGTTTACTGTTCACTGTTATTCGCAGCCGCCTTGCTCATTAAATTGAATATCTAAATTGCCTGCTGCTTCTGCATTAGGAATTTGCAAAATCATGCCTGCACAATTCCAAGGAGAAGTGCGAATGGCTAAGGTAGATTGATAAAATGCCCCTACACGCTTCAAATCATGGAGACGATTGCCTTCACCAAACATTTCTATACGGCGTTGATGGCGAATTTCGGTCAATAAGGCATCTTGAAGCGTAGAGATGTAAGGCAACAAATTGGCACGAGTACGGATTTTGTTCAAATCCACTAAGGCTGCATCGCCACTTCCTTTGATAGCATTGATTTCTGCACGCATCAAGGTAAGTTCTGTCAAATGTAAGACAGGCAAAACACATTCTCTGCCTGAAAAATATTTGAATTTCGTACTTTGAATACGCTGAACAGGTGTACCCGCATTTTTTACTTCTGTCCACAAACTATCTCTAATGTCGCTCGCTTCTAGTTTCAACTCATTTAACAAAGATTGAGAAAGTGGCACATCTGCCGTAGGACGCTTATTATAAACATCTATAATTTTGCTCAATTCATTTTTCTTAGACAAAAGTCCAAACAAAACTTCTGTATTTGCAGCATCACCTGGCGTAGTATAACGTTTTGTCAAATCGGTATTTAAGGTTTTGCCAGAATTATTCATAATATCATCAAGCAATACCAAAGCATCATCATTGCGATTCATTTGGAACAAAACTTTGGCTTTCATGCCTTTTGCTGCCCATTTGTCTGCATAAACACCGTTGCTTTCAGGCAATTTTGCAATCGCATCGTCCAAATCTGCCAAAACTTGTGTATAAACTTCTTGTGTGGTGCTACGCACAATTTTGGATTGGTCGGGTACAAGACGAATCGGAATCCCAGACTGAACGTCATTGTCTTTGCCGCCGCCCACAGGCTGTCCATATAGGCGTACCATTTCAAAATGACACAAAGCACGAAGGAAACGAGCTTCTCCCAACATTCTTTCTTTGTCTGCTGCGGTCAAATCGCTTGCGGTAGTGATAGCTAATTGCTCTTCCAAGGTGTTGCAACGATAGATTACAATATAGGGGTCTTGCCAAATTTCGCTTGTGATAGGAATGAAAGTAGAGGTACGATGTCCATATACAGAACCCCAGTCGCCTGTAAACAAAGTGCCATCTATGTCGTCTGCCATAAAATCGGAGGCAAATACCAATTTCCCCCCAAAAAAATTGTCAGAACGAGCTGCATCATAACAAGAATTAAGCATACGCTGAAAATCGTTCTTGTTTTTAAAAGAATCTTCTACCAATGTCAAAGCGGGGTCTTGTGGTTTTACTTCTAAGAAGTTTTTACAAGCACTTAGCCCTGTCATTAAGCTCAATATAAGGAAAATATATGATAGTTTTTTCATTGAAAATTGTCTTTAAAATGTTTTTTTAGAAAGAAAGATTGATTCCTCCAGAAATTGCTCTTTGTTGTGGTGCAGTCAAATAGGTAATATTTGGACTCATGTTACGGTCTTGTGGATTTTCAAAATCCCTTGCAATTTCGGGGTCAAGCCCTGGGAATCTGGTGAAAGTGAACAAGTTTGTTGCAACCAAAGAAAAACGCAAGTTTTTGATTCTACTTTCATTTTTCATGGGAATATTGTAGCCAATAGACACATTTTTTAGCCTTGCAAAAGAGGCATCATATAACCATTGAGTAGTGTTGTATTGCCATTCAGATGACAAACCATACGTAGCAGGATTTAAGGTAAGGCGAGGATAAGTTGCCACATCGCCAGGTTGTCTCCAACGGTCGCCAATGTCTTTGCGCATGTTCCAATCGGTAACTACTCCTAACTGACGTTTTGCAGAAGCATCATACAAACTTCCTCCTGCAACAAAAGTAACTAAAGCACTCAAATCAAAATTGCCAATCGTTAGATTATTGGTAACGCCGCCCACAAATTTAGGCAATACACTTCCTGAAATGACACGATTCGTTTCCTTCCAATCAAATGTTTCATTTCCGTCTTTGTCAAGATAAACAGGTTTTCCTGTTTCAGTATCTACATGCGAGAAACGCACCAAATAATTTACGCCAATCGGTTGTCCGATGAAAATACGGGTGTCATTTGTTCCGCCCGAAAGTTGGTCAGGAGAAGAACGTCCGATATCCAATACTTTGTTAAAGTTGCGAGAACCATTGAAAATAAGTGTCCATTTGAATTTTTTGGTATCCACAATATGACCTGTCAAAGCCACTTCAATTCCTCTATTTTGCACTGCACCAATGTTTTGATAGTATTTGGTAAAACCGTTAGACACATTTCCTGCCGCAGAAGATGCTTGAATCGTACTTTCAATCAACAAATCTTTTGTGCGTTTGTCATAGCCTTCTACCACTAACTGAACCCTATCGTTCCAAAAACCAAACTCAATGCCACCATCAATTGTACGAGTAGTTTCCCAACGCAAATCAGGATTTGCTCTGCTCACAGGATACAAAATAGAATCTTGCCCGTAAGGTGCGCCAGAATTTGATACCGTACCAAAGCGGCTATAATTGGGAATATTTGAATTGCCTATTTGCCCCCAGCTACCTCTCAATTTCAAGAAAGTAAGAGTTTGATTATTTTTCAAGAAATTTTCTTCTGAAATCACCCAGCCTGCGCCCACCGTTGGGAACACACCATAACGATAATTTGAACCGAAACGAGAAGAAGCATCACTACGAACTGTTCCTTGCACAAAATATTTGTTGTTAAAACTATAATTACCTCTTACAAAATAACTTGAGTAGGTATAAATTTGCTGTGGGTCTAATTTATACTCTGCGGTATCTATGCTTGTTCCTTCTATTGCATTAGGTCTCAAAAAAATCGCTCTGTCCACATTATCCAATTTGAGCGTAGTTTGCGTACTCACCGATTTTTGCGCCTCTGTTCCTCCCATTACATACAAGTTATGTTTTTCGCCTAAGTCAAAATTATACTGGGCGGTAAAGTTCGCCACCCAGTTTTTAGCAACTGTTTTGTATTCTTGTCCTCTTGCAATGCCTTTGGTCTGGTCATACGTTTGGTCTTCATAAATATTGTCGCCCAAATTCATGTAGTCATAATTGAATGTTCCACGCAAATCCAAGCCTTTCATGGGTTTATAGTTTAAAGCGATATTATTAATCGTTCTCCATTCTACTGTACGCCATTTGCGATGCTCTCTTCTAAAATTGGGATTATCTGCGCCCAAAAATTCCCCATCCAAAGGATAAATCGGCAACAAATTAGACATAGCAGCCCCAAATCCACCTGCGTCCCATGCCTGTGAAACCCTGTTATTGATACCTTGTACCAAAGAAGTATTTAGATTTGCGCTAAATTTCTTAGAAAAAGTATAGTCAAAATTTCCTCTTGCGCTATAACGCTCATAGCTATTGCCTTTCAAATAACTTTCGTCATTCAAATAACCTAAGCCCAAATAAGACCCCAATTTTTTCTTGCCTTGTCTGATGCCAAAATTGTAATCTTGTTTCAAACCTGTGCCTACGGTTTGGTCCACCCAATTTGTGTTATTTTTTTGCGCATCTTCCCAAGACATGTTACGAGGAAGGGGTGCTTGCCCTACCCCACCATCATTATTGTATGCCTCTTGACGTAATTGAAGCCACTCTTGCGAGTTTAGCATTTCATAAATACGGGTAGGTTGTGAAGCACCCATTCTTGCCGAAAAGTCAAAAGAAGGTTTTCCGTCCTTGTTTTTTGCTCTTTTTGTGG
>JAAFHL010000487.1 GCA_013298365.1 Bacteroidota bacterium
CGATGTTCGTACTGCGATTCTCCAGAATCGCATAAAAAAGCAAACCATTAAGCATACATGTTTTGTCTATAGCCTGCGATTCTGGAGAATCGCAGTACGCTAAAAACAATACGCAACTTACATTAAATAAGTATGAGTTGCAAAAAACTAACAAGATAATTTTGTGTTAAACAAATGATTATCATATAGTTAATAAAACTTTCAACTCTCCACTTTTAACTATCAACTATTTATGGCAGCTAATCACATTCAAATACAAAACGCTTTACAAAAACAATATGATAGGATTCTCTTTGCAAAAGAAGTATTGAATCCTGTTTTTGGTTCATGCTTCTCCTTAAATCCGTCCCTTATCAAGGCGGATATACCACTCAATAATAGTGAAAAAAATGTGATTGATACTGTCGGCATTTATGGAAATATCAACTTAGAAGATGGCACAGAAATTAACTGCTACGAAATTGTATTGCAGCCACACGTCCGTATTGAGTATAGCAAAGTAGCTATTCAGCGTTATGTCCGAAAACTGCTCACAGCAGGGCAAGCCGCTTTAATCAATTTTGTTAGTCCGCTTGACAAAAATACGTGGCGTTTGACTTTTGTCGCAAAAGATAGTGAACTCACAGAGGAGGGCATCAAGGAAAAAACAACGCATGCCAAACGTTACACTTATTTGTTGGGGACAAAAGAAACCTGTAAAACTGCCGCAGAACGCTTTGAACGATTGAGCATAGAAAGCGAAATCACTTTCAACGCATTAGTTAATGCCTTTTCGGTAGAAAAACTTAGCAAAGCCTTCTTTGACGAATATACGCTGCATTATCAAAATTTTGTGGAATATCTCAATCAATCAAATTTTAAGCGGTCTGTTTTCAAGGGAGAGGAAAAAGCCATTAGAGATTTTACCAAAAAATTGCTGGGCAGAATTGTTTTTCTCTATTTTGTACAAAAAAAAGGCTGGCTCGGGGCAACAGATATAAACTATACAGATGGAATGACTGATTTTATGAAATCTTTTTTTCTGCTATCGGGCGGAGATGAGGCATTTTACAATAATTGGTTAAGTACCTTGTTTTTTGAGACATTGAATAAAGAACGTGCAAATGATGATTTTCTCATGCCTGATGGAAAAATCCTAAAAGTGCCATTTCTCAATGGCGGCTTATTTGATAAAGAAGAACATGACAATAGCATACTCACTTTTAATCCCAAATTATTTCACAATCCCCTTTGTGAAGATACCATTCTTACCCCCAAAAATCGAAATGTGAGTCGTGGCTTTTTGGATTTTCTAAATGCCTTCAATTTTACGGTGCATGAAGATAGCCCCGATGAACATACGGTTGCCGTTGACCCCGAAATGTTGGGACATATTTTTGAAAACTTACTCGAAGACAACAAAGACAAAGGAGCTTTTTATACGCCCAAAGAAATTGTGCATTATATGTGTCAAGAGAGTTTGATAGAATATGCTACTACACATCTTAGCAAAGAATATACGGTATATCAGCAAATTGGCAAAGAACAAATCGAACTTTTTGGCAATGAAGCTCGAAGTGGGCAACTCAAAATGGAGGAAGACCTGGGGGAGAAAGCCCTCAATCGGGAAGATGTAGCCAATATTGTGAAATATAAAAACATTCATGCCCTCACAAAAACACAAATAGCACGCATTGGTCAATTATTGGATACGGTCAAAATCTGCGACCCTGCCATTGGTTCGGGGGCTTTTCCGATGGGCTTGTTGTTGGAAATATTTGCTATCAAAGAAGTGATTGCGTATGAGTTGCAAAGCGAATGGAATCCTGCACAGATAAAAGAAAATATTATTCAAAACTGTATCTATGGCGTGGACATAGAAAAAGGTGCGGTGGACATTGCTCGTTTGCGTTTTTGGCTGAGTTTGGTGGTAAATGAGGAAAAACCAAGAGTTTTGCCTAATTTGGATTACAAAATTATGCAAGGCAATAGTTTGTTAGAATCTTACGAAGATTTAGACTTGTGTGTGAAAATTACCGCAGAAAAAAACTTGTTTAGAGATAGCAAAAAATTTAGCATTGAGGATATACATGAATTGAAAAAACAGGTAAAACTGTATTTTAAGGCACGAAATTCTGCTGAAAAAAAGAGTTTACAAAGCCAAATTGAGGGCATTGTAAGCAAATTTATTCATGAGCAGATAGACAACAAAATTAAGGCAAATGACCAGATTATTGCCGATAAACAACTCTCACTTAGTATCACAAACCAAACTAAGCCACAAACTCCTGCCGAAACAAAGAAAAAAGAAGCTGCTATCCAAAAACTTGAAGGCGTTTTGAAAATCGCTTTGAAAGAAGCGGATAGACTGGATAAAATAAAAGCGGAACTTCGCCAAATCCAAAAAACGAAAATAAATCCCTATTTTCTTTGGCATCTTTGGTTTTATGATATTTTTGAAAAAGGGGGCTTTGATATTGTGATTGGAAATCCGCCGTATGTACAGTTACAGAAAATGTCTGAACAGCTAAAAAAAGGATTTGATATTTATACAACCTATTCTAAGTCAAGTGATTTATATTGTTTGTTTTATGAAAAAGGAAATCAACTTTTAAAGATTGAAGGTGTTTTGACCTATATTACTTCTAATTCATGGATGAGGACTAAATATGGAGAAAACTTACGTATTTATTTCAGAGAAAAAACAAATCCTATCAAACTTTTGAATTTTGAAGACACTCAAATTTTTGCAACGGCTACCGTTGAAAGTAATATTCTAATTGCCCAAAAAGCTCCTTTTAGCCAACAACTCAAAGCAGTAGCCATAAAACCCGATTTAGGCAATACGTCTATTAGTGAATATGAAAGCAAAAACACCTATATTCTTGCAGAACTTGACGATAATGGCTGGATTATTGGTAATATGCAAACTGCACTCATCAAAAAGAAAATGGAAGCGGGGAGCGTGATATTAAAAAGTATGAATTATAATATAGTCTATGGAATAAGAAGTGGACTTAATGAGGTATTTATTGTTGGGGAAGACTTGAAAGAAAATCTTTTAAACTTAGCTTCTTTGAATTTTGAAATAATTAAACCTATACTTAGAGGAAGGGATATAGATAAATTTTATATTAAAAATTCTGGACTCTATATTATTTTATCAAAATATAAGCAAAATGAAAAGTTAAAACAGAACTACCCTACGATATATTATTATTTAACTCAATTTGAAGATAGGTTAAAAAAACGAGGACAAGTTGTTGCTAACTCTCATCATTGGATTGAACTTGATAATTCTCCTTCTGATGAATATTTATCAAATTTTTCAAAGCCCAAAATTATATGGATAGTTCTATCAGATAAAGGGAAATTTGCCTATGATGAAAAAGGCTATTATACAAATGATAGCTGTTTTATTATGACAGGAGATAACTTGAAATATTTATTGGCAGTTCTAAACTCCAAATTAGCAGAATGGTATTTTGCGCAAATTTCAACAAGTACAGGTATGGGGACAAATATGTGGAAAAAGTACAAAGTAGAACAACTTCCCATAAAAACACTTTCTATTGAAGCTATGCAGCCCTTTGAGCGAGTAGCAGATTACATTCTCTTTCTGAAAACCCAAACCCTTCCCACCGCAATCGAACAACTTATGCCTGTCTATTTTGAGCAAATCATAGATGGTATGGTGTATGAGTTGTATTTTCCCGATATACTCAAACAACACAAGCGAGAAATCATCGCACATTTGGGCGAGCTACCTGCCTTTACAGCAACA
>JAAFHL010000488.1 GCA_013298365.1 Bacteroidota bacterium
CCGAAGCTGCCATAAGCCTAACAAAAGACAAAGTAGAATATGACGGCACGTATTTTACCATTCCTTATCCCAAAGGTGATGTGCCAGCAGACAAGGGCGTTTGTACAGATGTTATTATACGCACTTATCGAAAGTTAGATATAGACTTGCAGCAAAAAGTGCATGAAGATATGCAAGGAAACTTTGCCATTTACCCCCAAAAATGGGGACTCAAAAAAACCGATACCAACATTGACCACAGGCGTGTACCAAATTTGATGACCTTTTTTGCTCGAAAAGGAGAAACAAAATCCCTATCAGAAAATCCTTCCGATTATCAGCCAGGGGAAATTGTAACATGGGACTTAGGCAATGGGCTAACGCATATAGGCATGGTTGTCAATGAATTATCTAAGAACAAAAAACGTTTTTTAATTGTGCATAATATTGGAAATGGACAGGAATTATCGGACGGTTTGTTTGCTTACAAAATCACAGGACATTATTTTTATAAGGGAAAATGAGTAAATATGAAGATTCCTTTGGCTATGGATTTCTCCTAAAAATACATAAATAAAAGGTCAAATTTTACAAAAAAAATTCTCAAAGGATTCTCAAAGAACGCAAAGATTTATTAAAAACAACCTATTTTGTGTTCTTTGTGTTTTTTTTCTTTGTGAACTTTGTGGTTTTATTTTTTTATGAGAAAACCATGTTCATTTTACCACAAATTTGGTAAAGCCTACAAAATAACCTAATTTTGTGAGATATTCACGACTTACATATTTACATGACAAATAGCGAGATTCTCAAAAACGCAGAAACATTCTTTGAAGAAAGAGATTATGTAGAAACATTGCGCACTTTAATGCACGGCTTTGTAGCTGATAATCAATATATTCCGTTCTATCAATTAGCGGCAAAATCATTGCGGGGCTTGAATGGCTACGAAGAAGCCGAAATGTTTGAAAATGCGCTCAAATCTTTTAGCGACTGGCAATGCTTTTATGATTTAGGCTATCATTATGTAGAAATGGGCTACTGGGATTTGGCGATTGCTTTTTTGAATCGGGCAAATACCTTAAATCCTAAAGATGTGGTGGTTGCATATGAATATTCTTTGGCTTTGGGCGCACGTTTTCGCATTGGCGATGCCTTGCATGTATTAAGATTAACGCCTTTTGCGGAAGAATTTTGGGCTTCTTATCGTGCTTTTCACTTATCTGTGCTACTCGGCGAACATATCGCAGAAGCAAAGGTTTTTCTCCGAAATATTAGAGAACAAATCTACCTAAAAACAGAAACAACTGATGATGAAGCATTTGCCTTACAAAAGTTAGATAATTTGCAAGACATGATTCGCCGCTATGAAGCGGTAGAAAAGCCTGCACCACATATTAGAGATTGGCATTTTGTTCAATATGGTGCAGCAGTATTAGATTTTTTTGAGGAAACAGATGAGGAAATGCAAGTAGCGGGCGGAAGATGGGTTGCTGCTTGGGCTTCAGAGGAAAGTTTGCGCATAATGTTAGAAAAATTAAAGGCGTTTTGTCAAATGGCAGCCCTTTCTTTTGACAAAGTTTTGTATATTGATGACAGAGATGCCGAAATTGTTGGCAAAATCATCGCCAAAATATTTCAATGCCCTGCCGAAGCACTTTCAGCAGATAATATCCTCACAGTGAATACCTTAGTAGTAGCAGATGCTGCCGATAAATTCAATGATTGGAAGCAATTAGCCATCAAATTAAAAGGACAAAGTACTTTTGCTGTTTGGCAGAGTTGGTTAGAAGATGCACAATTCTGTCCTGACATTGTGGGCGTTTTGGCACAAACCTACAATTTGCCTTGGGAAGGTGGCGCATTACGCTTGGTAGATGCAGAAAATCAGACGTATGAACGTACAGAACCCAATTTGCAAAATGCTGATACGATTGTGAAAAATATTGCACGAATTGACGTTGATTTGTCAGAAGATAGTTTTTTTGAACAAAATATTGCATTTTATCAAAAACATTTGCCTTTATTGGCTTGCAAAAGCAAAGCAAATCGCTTGTATTTTACTTCCGAAAGCCCAATGGGAGGTAGTTTTTTTCATTAATAGGTTATACGAATACAAAATACGTGTCATTTTTCAAAAAAATGACACGTATTTTATATTTATTTGAATCTATATTTAACAGATATTTACTACCTTTGCCGCCACTATAACGCAAAAATATGGCAACTATTACCCTCAACGACAAAAAAACAATCAATGCTTGGTGTATGTACGACTGGGCAAATTCGGCTTATTCATTGGTAATAAGCTCTACTTTGTTTCCTGTTTACTACGAAGAAGCTACAAAAATCGCATTTCCACCCGATGGAATGGTAGATTTTCTCGGTTTTCATATAAAAAACACCGTTCTATATTCTTATGCGCTTTCTTTTGCCTATTTATTGATAGCAATTTCCTTGCCTTTTTTGTCAGGGATTGCGGATTATACGGGCAGAAAAAGCTACTTTATGCGTATTTTTTCTACGATGGGCGGAATAGCTTGCGCTTGTATGATTTTTTTCAATGGGTATAATGTGGAACTTGGCATTGCAACTTTTGTGGTAGCAACCATGGGCTATGCAGGGGGTTTGGTATTTTACAATGCCTTTTTGCCCGAAATTGTAACGCAAGATAAATTTGATAGCACAAGTGCAAGAGGTTTTTCTTTTGGATATGTAGGAAGCATTTTGTTATTAGTTATTAATCTTGCGATTATTCAAGCACAACCCACAGGAGAAGCAAAGTTAGAGGCTACGAAATGGTCTTTTTTGATGGTAGGTATATGGTGGATTGTTTTTTCAATGGTTACATTCCGTTTTGTAAAAGATGCTACGGAAAAACAAAAAGTTACTTCTCAGATTTTAACAAAAGGGATAGATGAATTGAAAGGCGTTTGGGCGCAATTACAAAATTTACCCAATACAAAACGCTTTTTGACAGCCTTTTTTCTCTATGATGCAGGTGTACAAACTGCTATGTTTCTTGCCCCACTTTTTGCCAAAAATGTACTAAACATGGACGGTGGACAACTCATTATCACCGTTTTAATTCTACAAGTTGTAGCCATTTTGGGTTCTTATTTGGCAGCAAAATTGTCTGAATGGAAAGGCAACAAAGTAGCAATTATGGTTTTATTGGTAATATGGACAGTAAATTGCTTTTTGGCTTACGCTATTCAAACACAAGAGCAATTTTACTTTGTAGCGGCTTGTATCGGCATGGTAATGGGCGGCATACAATCCCTTTCTCGTGCCACATATGCCAAACTCATTCCCGAAAATACGCCAAATACGGCTTCTTTTTTCAGTTTTTTTGATTTATTAGACAAAGTAGCACTTGTGTTAGGAGCGTTTCTATTTGGCTATATAGAGTTAATCACAGGTTCTATGCGCAATAGTATTTTGGCTTTGGGCGTATTTTTTGTAGCAGGGGCGATAGTGATGTTAAGAACAAAAGTGCCATTTAGTTCTCGCAGATAACGCTGATGTTTGCTAATTTCGCAGATGCTATTTTTTCATCTGCGAACTTTTTTATCAACGCTATTTATCTGCGAGAAATTCAAATATATGCAACACTTACAACACCTTCATCATATCGCCATTATCTGTTCAAACTACGAAGTTTCCAAGCATTTTTATACAAAAATATTGGGACTTGAGGTTTTGCAAGAAGTATATCGTGCTGAAAGACAGTCGTATAAATTAGATTTGGCTTTGAATGGTAAC
>JAAFHL010000489.1 GCA_013298365.1 Bacteroidota bacterium
TTGACTTAATGGGTGGCAAATATGATGAAAAATTTGCGGATTGGGTCATTCATTCCGCCAGAAAACAAGCCTGGGAAGTTGCCACAAGTTTTCATACACAAGCCGAAAGTGCGCATATTGCCATCATTGACAAAGTTGATGCGGCAACAGCAGCAACCGCCCACAAACTCTGGAAACCCAATATTCCTACACTGATGTTATCACACATCGTGCGCATGAGCGAAAAAGGTAGCCCTGCGGAGATTATTGAATATTTGCGGTAACTTTAGTTACCTTTTATTTGCACCAAACACATATAATAAAGATAGTCTCAAACTCAAATTGCTACCAGATGTGGTAGAAGTATTGATTATAGCTGTATCTATGGTATTATCGCCCCAGTTGCGATATCCTGTTGTAACACCTCGTAGCAAGCCTATTCCTAATTGATATTGAAATTCTGTATTGAGCGCAAGATTTGGGATAATCTGATATGTTCCTTGCAAACCACTACCCAAAAACATATTACCTGTATTTAAGGAAGGAATTGAACTGAATGCAAGATAAACTGTGCCCTCATAGTTTGTATTAGAGAGCGTATCTGTCGGATAAGCAGGCTCGCTTTCTCGCATAATAGAGCGATTCATTCCCCCTGTTAGCATCATACTAAAACGCCAATGCTTAGTGGAAATAATCGGTTTTGATAAAGATAGCCCTGTTTGTATAATAGGAAATGCTCTGCGTTGTGTGGGAAATAAATTGGAGCTTGGTAAAGTCAATATATATTTAGGCGTTAATTCATTCGAAAAACGACTGTGAGAAACCCAAAGTCCTAAATCAATATTTTTTGTGTGTAATGTTCCTTGAATGCCATATATATTATGAAAATAAGAACGGCTTGTGAATCTATTTTCCATCAAATCAAAATAATTGGAAAAACTCATCTGATAGCCTCCTATCAAGCCCACACTTATTTTTTGAGCATGAGCAAAATAAATTGAGTAAACACACATAAGTATGAATAGCCCTCCTTTTTGTTGATATTTTCTGTACATAAATAAAAAATATATTTTTGTTATTGTCCAAATTCATACATTACAGCCATTCTAAGGCTTAGATTACTGCCATTTGTGGTAACGGTATTTCGGTAAATAGTTGATCCAAGGTTATCGCCCCATGTATAATGTTTTTCATTCATGCCTTTTAATAAACCCAGACCCATTTGATATTGCAACACAATGTTATACAAAAGACAATCACTCAGCCTATAACTCGCTTGCAAGCCTCCTCCCAAAAACATATTCATGGGTTTTCTGACAGCATTTGCATGTATCACCAAATTAGCTATACCATACGCAGTAGTAGTCGAAAAAGTATCTTTTATGCTTTCTATTTCACCTGTATAAAAAAGCCATTTGTTAATACCTGACGACAATAACAAGTCAATACTTGCTTTTTTTGTGCAAAAAATAGACTTGTGTAACGATAAGCCTATTTGTAAAGCAGGATTAGGATAGCGTTTAATATTAAACGTCTTTCTTGGAACTGACGGGTCTTTAAGGGTAGATATATCGGTTGAATATGCCAACTTAACAGCGTATAAACTAATACCTACCTTACGCAAATGAGTTCCTACTTGCAAACCATACACCGTATTAAAATAAGGAATATTCTTATCGATAGTTGATAGTAGTGTATAATATTGCGAATAACTTACTTGTCCTCCCCCCACAATTCCTATGCTTATTCTTTGCGCATATAAAATACAATTGATTTGAAAGAATAAGATTATAAATGTAAATGGCTTGATATATAATTTCATTTTTTTGTGATTAATGTTGAGGCTGTCCAAAAAGGTAAAAACGATTTTCAAAAAGTGATAATTTGTTAGTTTTCAGGGCTTAAAAAGACTATTTTTTGATAAATCCTCAATAAAAAGCCATTTAAAATAACAAATATAAATTCATTTTTCGTACAAATACCCTTTTCGGACAGCCACAAAGTTATTTTGTATCTAAAACGTTAAATTTACCACGTCGCCTTTTTTGAGATAATTTCAAATTGACCGCCAGAGCCGCTTCCTATATTAGTATAATTATACCAAATTGTATTGCTTGCAGCCAAAGGCAATTCGTGATATGCAACAGGAAAATCAGTACC
The DNA here is from genome assembly GCA_013298365.1 of Bacteroidota bacterium. GTDB lineage: Bacteria > Bacteroidota > Bacteroidia > J057 > J057 > JAAFHL01. Next base: position 2,140 of record JAAFHL010000489.1, read on the forward strand.
TGTTGTCCAGTACGGACTATCTTTTGAAAAATATACATATGTTTGACTTTGTGTCAATGAGCAAGAAGGTGCATATATAGGCTGATTACCAGATAAAGTAACACTGCTGTGCTGATTCGACCATTTTCTATTTTTTTTATTGGCATTTGTATTTGCATCTTCTTCATAAATGAGATAATGTAAAAACTGGTGTTGTTCAAAAAAATCTGTTCCAGGAAGTTGTAAAGGGTCAAATGTAAAATTATGTGGATTAAGTGTTACATCAAGCCAAGTATTCAAATCACTATTACCTACCTTTTTCATACAGTTACTAGGTATGATAGTTTCGAATGAAAAACCACAGCCATTAGTTTGCACTGCCATAAAAGATATGTCAGCTCTACCACATAGCCAACATTCTTTTTTGTCGCTAATTTTGATTTTGTTAAGAAATACCTCTTTATAATCAAAGCCTCTTTCATGCGTAGCCTTTGTATCTTGTTTGTGTATGCCTAACCTTTGATTTCCATTGTTATCTACTGTTTCATTGATAGACACAATCCATACTAAGTGTGAACTAGCATAACTTTCGGTAAGTTGTATAATAGAAACACTACCATTAGCATTGAGTTGATACCCCAAAATGTTACAATCATTATCTTCATCCATTTCGGGAGCTATTACGGGCATACTGTTCAAATCTACATTATCAATATTAGGAATATATACCTGAAAATAAAATCTTCGGTCGCTATCGTATGGAAACGCCATTACACCACTATTAATATTGATTTCATTATTTGTTATTCCATAATCAAGTGTGTTATTTAAAATTTGGTCTTCGTATATATTAATGCCTTCGATAATTTCATTTGTAAAGTCTATACCCGTTTCGCTACTTGATTCTTGAAGGGTTTTCAACAATACATTATCATCACCATCAAACTGCTCTGCTGCTTTGCTATGTACAAAGTCTCTAAAAGTAGTATTCTGCGCAGGTTTCAATAGCCCTAACGCTATAGAATTAAGGGTTGCATAAAGTCTTTCATCTGACTCATCTCTCAAAACAGTTTGTTGGCTTGTGTTTGTAGTTTGTGAGGGGAGATTTGTCGGTTGCTCAATAACAGGGGCAACTTTTTGGCAAGCATTAAAAAAAACCATTACCAACATGACAATTAGTGTGAGCTTGCGTGAGCTTGCGTGAGCTTGCGTGAGCTTGCGTGAGTAGTTGTTTCATAAATTAAAAAATTAATTATTAAATAAAAACAAAGTAATATATCTTTTTTCTATTTAACAAATTTTTCTCGTTTTTTATTGAAAAATAATTTCAAAATATATAAAATCGTTAGATTTATATACTAAATCATATATAAAAAATGTATTTGAAATGTTATTCATAATAAAAATATTTTTATTATAAAATATGCAGATTTAAAGAAATGAAAGAAAAGTAGTTTTTTATTTTGCTTTGTAATTAATATGAATAAATCACAGCTAAAAACATAATAAAACAAACATTACATTTTTAGCAGTACTTGTGCTAAATCCTGTTTATCGCTCCTTTTT